>NZ_JAIUJZ010000063.1:0-14591 GCF_020176775.1 Saccharopolyspora sp. 6M | reverse complement strand
GCCCCCCGCCCCCCCGCCGCCGCCCCCCGCCCCCCCCCCCCCCCCCCCGCCCGCGCCCCGCCCCCCCCGCGCCCCCCCCCCCCCCCCCGGGCCCGGGTTCGCGCCCCGCGGGGCGTCAGGACTTCGACGTCGCCGGAACCTCGTCACCGCTGCGCCGCGCCGAACCCCGCACCCACAGGTACGGCAACCGGCGGGTGGCCAGGTACACGATCGCGGCCACCGCGGCGGCGACGTAGTTGCCGAGCGAACCCCACTCCGGGTGCGCCGCGGCGATCGGCCCGGTGTAGAGCGCCGAGTGCCAGAACGGCACCGACAGCAGCACCCCGGCCGCCCAGGCCACGAAGCCCCAGCCCACGACGCGGCTCCGGTCGTAGAGCTCGCCGATGCGGCTGCGGTCCGAACGCCCGCCCACGTAGTAGTCCAGCAGCAGCACCGTGGCGAACGGCGCGATGAAGTACGCGGTCAGGCTCAGGAAGACCTCGAACTTCGCCTCGATCCCCGTCTCGCCCCACAGGCTGATCAGGAAGCCGAGCACGCAGATCAGCGCCACGCCCTGCGGCCGGGTCAGCGGCACCCGCAGCGTCTGCAGCGAGATCGCCCCGCCGTAGACGTTGAGGAAGTTCTGCGACAGCGCCGAGAGGATCACCGCGGCCAGCGCGGGCACCGCGAACGGCCCGGTGAGCTGGTGCAGCGCCGCGATCGAGTCGCTGGTGGTGGCGCTGTTGCCCAGCAGCGCGCCCACCACGCCCAGCCAGAACACGGTGATGAACGTGCCGAGCCCGGTGAACAGCGCGGTCAGCTTCCCGCTGCGCTTGGTGTCCGGCAGGTAGCGGGAGTAGTCGGAGGCGAACGGCGACCAGGCCACCAGGAACGCGAAGAAGGCGCCGGCGAAGGTGATCCACCCGCCCCAGCCGCCGATGTAGCCGTCGGCGGTGGCGTCGGCGTGGAACGTGCCGGCGCCGCGCGCCAGCGCGACCACGGTGATGAGCAGGAACAGGGCGAGCAGCACGAACGCCAGGATCCGCTCCAGGTAGTGGATCATGTTGTATCCGTAGATCGCCACCACCAGCTGCACCAGCGTCAGCAGCAGCGACCCCACCCAGAACGGCACCGGCAGCAGCTCGGCGATGGCCTTGCCACCGAGGATCACCGTCACCGATGCCCAGCCGACCCCGGCGAAGACGTTGATGTAGGCGACCGGGATGAAGTTGCCGAGGAACCCGAGCGGGCCGCGGGCCTGGATCTGCTGCGGCACGCCGAGCCGCACGCCCATCCGGGACATGGTCGCCATCAGCAGCGACCCGGCGAGGGCACCGGCGGCGACCGCGGTGACGGCGGCGGTGAAGCTGAGCCCGAGGGCGATGGCGTTGAACCCGAGCATCATGATCGGGAAGTTGAGGTTCGCCGCGAACCAGACGAAGAACTGGGAACTCGGCTTGCCGTGGCGTTCGGAATCGGGGATGTGGTCGACGCCGAACGGCTCGACCGTCGTCACCGATTCGCCGTACGCGGGCTGCGGAGTCGGCGCTGACTCGTGCGTCATGGTCTCTCCAGTGCTGAGAGCCGGAACGGCTCGGCGTGCGAGGCGGGACCGGGGTCGGCCTCGCAGGCGGGGATCGGGTTCAGGGGCTGAGCGGGGTCATGTCGGCGGGCGCGAAGAACTTCCCGGCCCGGTACACCAGCGGATCGACGTCGCGGTGCTCGGCCTGCACGATGCGGCCGACGAACACGGTGTGGGTGGCGGCGCGCAGCCGTTCCCCGATCTCCACTTCGACGGCGGCCGCCGAGCCGGTCAGCAGCGGCGAACCGTGCGGGCCGGGCGACCAGTCGACCTCGGCGAACTTGTCGGTGTTCTTGGAGGCGAAGACTCCCGCGACGGGCAGCTGGTCGGCGGCGAGGATGTTGATGCCGAGGTGGCTCGCGCGCACCAGCGCCGGGTAGGTGCTGGAGGTGGTCTGCACGCAGACCATCACCATCGGCGGTTCCAGCGAGACGCTGCAGAACGCGTTCACGGCGAGCCCGCGCGGCACTTCGCCGTCCATCGCGGTCACCACGGTGACGCCGGTGACGAAGCGGCGGTGCACCTCGCGCACCGCGGCGGGGTCGACGGCCTGCTCGGTCCGCGTGCTCATCGGTTTCCCTCCCCGATCGAGATGATGCCCAGCGCCCGCAGCAGCTGGCGCGGGTCCCAGGTGACCCATTCCGCGGTCACCCGGTCGCCGTCGAAGGTGGCGAAGGTGACGCCGACGACCTCGACGGCGCGGCCGGTGGGCGGCACGTCCAGGAAGGTCTCGGTGTGAGTGCCGCGGCTGCGCCAGCGGATCACCACCCGGTCGCCCTCCTCCACCAGTTCCTCCACCTCGGTGGTGAGGTCGGGGAACGCCTCCCTGGTGGTCAGGATGGATTCCTTGAAGCCTGCGCGGTCCTGCACCGCGCCGTCGGACGCCGAGGTCCGCGCGTAGCCCGGGGCCAGCAGCTCGTCGAGCGCGTCGACGTCCCCGCGGTCCCAGCACGCGGTCCACGCTGCGCGGATCCGCTGCTTGCGCGGCGAGTCCTGTCCTGCGGCCATGTGTCACTCCTTCGATGCCCGTCCAGGGTCAGCACAGGCCCTGGTTCCTGTTCGGCGCGCGCCCGCCGGGGATGCCCAGGCGGCTGCGCACGTCGTTGCGCACGCGCTCCACGACTCGGGTGAACGTTCCCTCGCCGAACCTTCCGTCGGTGTACAAGCGCATCCAGCCGGCGCCGTCGAGGTACCCGGCCTCCAGCGCCGCGCACCTGCCGTCCAGCTCGGCGCGGGTCCGGTCGCCCGCGGTGTCGAGCAGCACGAGGTGGTAGCCCGGCCCGGTCCGCCCGGTCCAGGCCGCGATCCCGGTGTCGCGGTCCTTGAACCGCTCGGCGCGGGCCTTGATGTCGACCGATTCGGCCAGCGCACCCGCTTCCGCGGGCAGCCAGCCGGGGTCGGTGCCGGTGGCGGCCGGGTGGGCGAGGACCTGGAGGCAGACCTCCGGTTCGTCCCGGCGGCCGCACCAGGTCAGCGCGATCCGGTGCACGTGGGCCTGGCCGGGAACGAGTCGCCGCCGCACCGGCCGGTGGCCGGTGAGCAGTTCCAGTTCCGCGGCCAGCACGTCCACCGCCCTGGCCAGGTCACCGGTTCCGGGTTCCGCCGCATCGACCAACGCTTCGTCCCCCGTCCGGATCGAGTGCCCGTCCGACCGAGCCTGCTTGTATGTCAGCGGGACGCTACGAGTGGACCAGGTCACTGTCAAGAATCCACCTGGGATCCACTGGCCAGATCATCGATCACCAGGCGGTACCGCGAAAAAATCACGGGTTCCCATTGACCTGCCCAGCACGGTCTGGCTAGCGTGCCTGCCATGCAAGAGACCGGAACACGGGCCGCTAGTATGCAAGCCCGGGGCGCTCGGGCCCGAGTGCTGGACGGTTTGCGCGAGGCGATCATCCGCGGCGAGCACCAGCCCGGTGCGCTGCTGTCGGAGGGCACCCTCGCCGAGACCTACGGCACGAGCCGGACTCCCATCAGGGAAGCCCTCCAGCAGCTCCAGACCGAAGGTCTGGTCGAGGTCGTCCCCCGGGTCGGCAGCTTCGTGCGCGAACCGTCCCGGCGCGAGCTCGGCGAGCTGTTCCAGCTGAAGGCGGTACTGGAGGGGCTCGGCGTGCAGCTGCTGGCGCAGCGGGGCCGCGTCGCGGAGGTCGATCTGCTGCGCGACAACCTCGCCGAGTCCGAACGCGCCGTCGCCGACGGCGACGTGGAGCGCTACGCCCAGCTGGTGCACGACTTCCACGGCCTGGTCATCCAGGGCGCGGACAACAGCAGGCTCGCCGAGCACTACCAGATGCTGATGAACCAGCTCGCCTACCACCGGGTCGTGATGAACACGTTGCGCCACCCGGGGCGGCTGGGCGCCTCGCTGCACGAGCACCACGAGGTGTTCAAGCGGATCGTGGACAAGGACGCGTTCGGCGCCGAGCAGGCCATGCGCGACCACGTCCGGTGCAGCGAGCGCGAGGCCATGACCCACCGGGAGCAGCCCGCCCCGGAGTGATCCGGCTTCGGCCCCGGCAAGAGAAGACCGGCCACCGCGGGGAGCTCTCCCGGCGGTGGTCCCCCGAGCACGCCCGCCCGGCGGCGCGATCCCCGCGCCCGTCCGGTCTCCGCGGCACCCGCGCACCGTCCGGTGCGGATCCCTCTCCTCGACGTGGAGGCAGACATGCGTTTCTCCATCTTCCACAACCTCGGCGCACCCGGGCGGTTCGGCGAGTACGACCAGGTCATGAACGAGACCCGGGAGTTCGCGCGGTACGCGGACCAGGCCGGGTTCTGGTCCATCTGGTACACCGAGCACCACTTCGGCCACGAGGGCTACGAGCTGATCGCGAACCCGGTGCTGATGGGCGCGGACATCGCCGCCCGCACCGAGAACATCCGCATCGGGCAGGCCGCGAACATCGCCACGTTCTGGCACCCGCTGCGGCTGGCCGAGGACATCGCGCAGCTCGACCAGCTCTCCGGCGGCCGCGTCGAGGTCGGCCTGGGCCGCGGGCTCTACGGGCGGGAGGCGCTGAACCTCAACACGCTCGCCGACCCGCGCGACCAGGAGCAGAACCGGGCGCTGTTCGACGAGACCGTGGAGATCCTGCAGAAGGCGTGGTCGAACGAGTTCTTCTCGCACGACGGGCGCTTCTACACCTTCCCGGCCCCCGGCGTGCGCTGGGAGCACCCGCTCTCGCCCGCCACCCCGGAGTTCACCGAGGACGGCGTGATCACCAAGCTCGCCGTCACCCCGCGCCCCTACCAGCGCCCGCACCCGCCGCTGTGGCAGGTGATCGACAGCCCGCGGTCCATCCAGACCGCCGCCCAGCAGGGCGTGCAGGGGCTGTTCTGGCTGCCGCCGATCTCGGCGCTCAAGGACCGCTTCCAGCTGTACAAGGACTCCGCGCAGGCGGCGGGCCGGGACCTGGCGCTGGGCGAGGGCATCGGCCTGGTCCGCGACGTGTTCGTCGCCGACACCATGGAGCAGGCCCGCGCCCAGTTCGAGGAGGCGCTGCTGACCTCCTACAAGTGGATCACCCACTGGCGCGGGCTGGGCAACCTGATGGAGGCCGGTGAGGAGCTCACCGACGCCCACGAGCTGTCCTTCGAGTTCCTGGAGCAGCGCAACCTGCTCGTCGGCACCCCGGAGCACGTGGCGGGCAAGATCGAGGAGCTGCAGGAGGAGCTGAACCTGGAGCACCTGCTGCTGTGGACCACGCACCCCGGCCTGCGCCACGAGCACGCGATGCGCAGCCTCGAACTGTTCACCGAGAAGGTCATGCCGCGCTTCCAGGGCTCCGGCTCGTGAGCGGGCCGCGCAAGGTCGTCACCACGACGGAGACCGTGCTGCGCGAGCTGGGCTCCCCGGTGGAGTCCACCGCGCACCGCGCCGCCGCGGCCGCGGTGATCCCGAACCCGTGGGCGGGCCGCGGCCACGTCGCGGACCTCTCCGCGGAGGTGGAGCGGATCGCGCCCGGCCTCGCCCGCACCCTGCACGACGAGCTCACCGCGGCGCTGACCACGGCGAACGGCGGCGAGGCCGAGATCACCGCGTTCGGCAAGGCCGCCATCGTCGGCCTGGACGGCGAGATCGAGCACGGCGCGGCGCTGATCCACACCCCGTACTTCGGCAACGTGCTGCGGGAACTGGCGGGCGGCACCGCGGTCATCGTGTTCTCCGACGAGCGCGGGCCCGCCGGGACCACGCTGACCGTGCCGATCTGGCACAAGACCGACGCGGCCACCCGCTCGCACTACCAGACCATCCCGGTGCGCATCCCGGACGCGCCCGCCGACGACGAGATCGTCGTCATCGCGGCCGCGTCGACCGGACCGCGCCCCAACGCCCGCATCGGCGACCGCAAGACGGATCCGGTGGTGCGGCTGGCAGACCTGGAGGACCGATGAACATCCGCAAGATCGTGAGCTACACCGAGGACGTGCTCACCGAAGGCGGCCGCCCGGTGGACCCGCGGGCGCGCACCGCGGTGGTGCTGGCGGTGCTGCAGAACCCGTGGGCCGGCGAGGGGTTCGTGGCGGACCTCGCGCCCGGCATCGAGGAGTTCGCGTCCCCGCTGGGCGCCCTGCTCGCACCCCGCGTGGTGGAGGCGCTGGGCGAGCCGATCGAGGCCTACGGCAAGGCCGCGATCGTCGGGCTGGACGGCGAGGTCGAGCACGGGTCGGCGCTGATCCACACCTTGAAGTTCGGCGACCACTTCCGGCAGGCCGCGAGCGCCACCACGCTGCTGCCCGCGGTGGAGAAGCGCGCGGCGGCCGGCACCACCTTCGACATCCCGCTCAAGCACATCACCGACGCGACGATCCGCTCGCACCACCAGAGCATCGAGGTGCGGCTGGCCGACGCACCGCGCGCCGACGAGATCGTGGTCGGCCTGGCCGCGGCGGCGCAGGGCCGCCCGCAGGCGCGGCTCGCCCCGCTGTCGAGCGAGCGATGACCGACCAGCTGGTCCTGCTGCACGGCGTCGGCCTGGACCACCGCATGTGGGACCGGTGCGCGCCGGAGCTGGCCCGGGACAACCCGGTGCTGGCCCCGGACCTGCCGGGCCACGGCGCGGGCGGGGCCGTCGAGCCGGACGCGGAGCTCGACGACCTCGCCGCGGCGGTGGCGCGGCGGCTGAGCGGTCCCGCCCACCTGGTCGGGTTCTCGCTCGGCGCGCTGGTGGCGCAGTGCCTCGCGGTGCGCCACCCGGAGCTGGTGCGGTCGCTGGTGCTGGTGAGCTCGGTGGCCGCCCGCAGCCCGGAGCAGTCGGCCGCGGTCGGCGACCGGCTGCGCGGCGTGGCGCAGGACTTCGCCGGGACCGCGGAGGCCGCCGTGCAGCGGTGGATGAGCCCGGACTGGCAGGCGCGCGAACCGGAACTGGCCGACCGGCTGCGCACCACCCTGCTGGGCAACGACCTCGACGACTACCTGGCCTGCTACCGGATCTTCGCGACGGCGGACCGCGAACTGGCCCCGCTGCTGCCGGGGATCACGGCACCGACGCTGGCGATCACCGGTGCCGAGGACCCCGGTTCGACGCCCGCGATGACCGAGCACTTGGCCGCGACCATCCCGGAGGCGCACGCCGTCGTCGTCCCCGGCGCCCGGCACCTGCTGCCGCTGGAACGGCCGGACCGACTGGTCGCCGAGATCCGCACGCACCTCACCCGCACGACCGTGGAGCGTTGAGATGAGCACCGAACTCCCCCGCTACGAGCACTACATCGCAGGCGAGTGGGTCGCCCCGGCCGAAGGCGGCTACTTCGCCAGCACCAACCCGACCACCGCGCAGCCCTGGTACGAGGCGGCGCGCGGCACCGAGGCCGACGTGGACCGCGCGGTGCGCGCCGCGCGGGCGGCGTTCGAGGCGCCGTCCTGGCGCGACCTGTCCCAGACCGCGCGCGGGCGGTTGCTGCGCAGGCTCGGCGACCTCATCACCGAGAACGCCGAGGACCTGGCCCGCACCGAGACCCTGGACAACGGCAAGCTGCTGCGCGAGATGCGGTCCCAGCTGGCCGGGATCCCGGAGTACTTCTACTACTACGCCGGTTACGCCGACAAGATCCACGGCGAGGTCATCCCCGCGAACAGCACCAAGCTGCTCAACTACACCCAGCGCGAGCCGGTGGGCGTGGTCGGGGCGATCACCCCGTGGAACTCGCCGCTGATGCTGACCACCGCGAAGATCGCGCCGGCGCTGGCCGCGGGCAACACCGTGGTGATCAAGCCGTCCGAGCACACCTCGGCGTCGGTGCTGAAGCTGGTGCCGCTGTTCGAGCAGGCCGGTTTCCCGCCGGGCGTGGTCAACGTGGTCACCGGATTCGGCGCGGACGCCGGGAACGCGCTGGTGGAGCACCCGCAGGTCGCGAAGCTCAGCTTCACCGGCAGCACCGCGACCGGTTCGCGGATCTCCGCCGCCTGCGGTTCCCGGTTCGTGCCGGTGACGCTGGAGCTGGGCGGCAAGTCGCCGAACATCGTCTTCGACGACGCCGACACCGACAGCGCCGCGATGGGCATCGTCGCCGGGATCTTCGCCGCCGCCGGGCAGACCTGCATCGCGGGCAGCCGGGTCTTCCTGCAGCGCGGCGTCTACGACGAGGTGCTGGAGAAGGTCGCGGCCCGCGCCGCCACCATCAAGATCGGCGACCCGCTGGAGCCGGAGACCGAGCTCGGCCCGGTCGCGTTCGGCGACCAGCGGGACAAGATCGAGGAGTACGTGCGGATCGGCCGCGAAGAGGGCGGCCGGGTGCTGACCGGCGGCGAGCGGCCGGACGTGGGCCTGGACGGCTACTTCTACTCCCCCACCGTGTTCGTGGACACCGACAACGGGATGCGGGTCTGCCAGGAGGAGATCTTCGGCCCGGTGCTCACGGTGATGCCGTTCGACACCGAGGACGAGGTGGTGGCGCTGGCCAACGACACCACCTACGGGCTGGCCGCCGGGGTGTGGACGCGGGACCTGGCGCGGGCGCACCGGCTCGCCTCGGTGCTGGAGGCCGGGACGGTGTGGGTGAACACCTACCGCGCGATGTCGCCGATGTCGCCGCGCTCCGGGTTCAAGCAGAGCGGGGTCGGCATCGAGCACGGCACCGAGGTGCTGCGCGAGTACACCAGGCTCAAGAGCGTCTGGATCAACACCGACGAGAGCCCGGCGCGGGACCCGTTCGTGCTGGGTTCCTGACGGTTCCGCCGGGGTCCACCGCGCGGTCCGCGGTGGAACCCGGCGGTGGGTCAGCCGCCGACCACGCCCCGCGTCATGGCGCGGGCGCTGCCGAGGTAGTTGGCGGGGTCGCAGAGCTCGTCGATGCGCCGCTCGCCGAGCCGCTCCACCAGTTCCGGGTGCCCGCGCAGCTCGGTGGCGAGGTCCTGCCCGCCCTCGATGGCGCGGCGGCAGGCGTCGTAGACCACTTCGTGCGCCCGCTGGCGGCCCAGTTCGGGCGCGACCGCCATCATCACGGCCTCGGCGACGATGAGACCGCCGGTCAGGTCGGTGTTGGCGCGCATCCGGTCGACGTCGACTTCGAGGCCGCCGAGCATGAATTCGGCCTGGTGCAAGGAGGAAGCGGCCAGCTGGAACGCCTCCGGGACGGTCGCCCACTCCAGGTGCCACGGCCCGGTGGCCCGCTCGAAGTCCTGCATCATCGCGTCGAGCATGGTGGCGGCCCGGTCGCGCAGCAGCTTCGCCGCCGCCACCATCAGCTCGCTGGAGATGGGGTTGCGCTTCTGCGGCATGGTGGAGCTCGCGCCGCGGCCGGGCACGAACGGTTCGGCGACCTCGCCGAACTCGGACGAGCACAGCATCGTCACGTCCCACCCGATCTTGCCGAGCGAACCGCCGATCGCCGCCAGCAGCGACACGATCTCGTTGAGCCCGTCCCGGGCCACGTGCCAGGTGATCTCCGGGTCGCGCAGCCCCAGTTCGGCCGCGAGAGCCGCGCGGACCGCGAGCCCCTCCGGCCCGGAGCCGAGGGACGCCAGGGTTCCGGCCGCCCCGCCGAACTGGACCATCAGGTCGCGTTCGCGGGCCGCGGCCAGCCGCTCGGCGTGGCGGTCCAGCGCGGAAACCCAGACGGCGCACCGGAATCCGAACGTCACCGGCAGCGCGTGCTGCAGGTGGGTGCGCCCGGCCGCCACCGAGTCGACGTGCTCCGCGGCCAGCCGCCGCAGCACCGCCCGCACCCGATCGAGAGCGGTGGCGACGAGGTCCAGCCCGTCGCGGCACTGCAACATCGTCGCGGTGTCCATGATGTCCTGGGTGGTCGCGCCCCAGTGCAGGTAGCCGCCCGCCTCGCCGCACTGCTCGGCGAGCTGGGTGACCAGCGGCAGCACCGGGTAGCCGACGTTCTCGGTCTCGGTGCGCAGCCGTTCCAGGTCGAGCGCGACCGGGTCGACCGAGTCGGTGATGATGCGCGCCGCCTCGGCGGGGACCACGCCGACGGTGGCCTGCGCGCGGGCGAGGGCGCTCTCGGTCTCGGTCATCCGCGCGAGGAAGCTCGCGTCGCTGAAGACCTCGCGCATCGGGCCGGTGGAGAACATCTCCCGGTACAGGACCGAGTCGAACACGGTGCTGCTCATGCGTTGCTCCCGGAGGTCGTGGGGTCGGTGCCGCGCGCGGCGGCGATCTGTTCGGGTTCGGGTTCCCGGTCGAGCAGCGCCGGATCGGCCAGGACGGCGCGCAACCGGTCCCGGTCCAGGTCGCCGTTCCACCGCGAGATCACCAGCGTGGCCACCACGTTGCCGAAGGTGTTGCAGGTGGAGACCGCCATCGACATCACCCGGTACACGCCGAACAGGATCGCGACGCCGTCCACGGGCAGGTAGCCGGTGGCGGTGATCGTGGAGGCGAACACCACGAACGTCCCGCCGGAGACGGTCGCCGCGCCCTTCGAGGTCAGCAGCATGATCAACAGCAGGCCGAGCTGCTGCTCCAGCCCCATCGGGATGCCGTAGGCGTTGGCGAGGAACAGCGTGCACAGCGCCATGTACAGCGAGGTGCCGTCGAGGTTGAACGCGTACCCGGTCGGCAGCACCAGCCCGACGGTCTGCTGCGACATCCCCATCCGCGGGAGCTTCTTGAGCAGGCCGGGCAACCCGGCCTCGGAGGAGGCCGTGCCGAGCACCAGCGTCAGCTCGGTGCGGACCGCGCGCAGCAGGCGCAGCACGTTCACCCCGATGGCCAGGCAGATCCCGCCGAGCACGACGAGGACGAACAGCGCGACCACGATCCAGTACTCGGCCACCAGCTCGGCCAGGGCCAGCAGCATCGCGGACCCGTTGGTGCCGACCGAGTACGCGATGGCGCCGAAGGTGCCGAGGGGCGCCAGCCGCATGATCACGCCGATCATCGCGAAGAAGCCCTCGGACGCGGTCTCCAGCCCGGCGCCGAGCCGGGTCCGCACAACGGGCGCCATCGAGAGCAACCCGATGCCGAACAGCACGGCGATGACCACGACCTGCAGCAGGTGCCCGGAGGTGAACGCGCCGGCGAAGTTGTCCGGCACCACGGTGTCCAGGAAGTCCTCGTGCGCACCGGTGTCCGGGGCCGCCGGGTGCTGCGCGCCGCGCAGCGCGCCCGCTCCGGTGCCGACGCCGGTCAGGTTCCCCACCAGCAGCCCCAGCAGCAGGGCGACGGTCGAGACGACCTCGAAGTAGACCAGGGCGAGGAGTCCGGTGCGCCCGGCCTTCTTCAGGTCTCCGGCCGAGGCGAAGCCGAGCACGATGGTGAAGAACACCAGCGGCGCGACCGCGACCTTGATCAGGTCGAGGAAGACGTCCCCGACGACCTTCAGGTGGGCGGAGAACCCGGGGAACGCGGCACCGACGGCGATGCCCAGCACGATCGAGATCAGCACCTGGTTGCCGACGCCGGTGTACCAGCGGGAGCGGCGGGCCGGTGCGCCTCCGTCGCGGAGCTGCTCCGCTGACTTCATGCCTGCACCTCTTTGTGTCTAGACAGTTTCTGTCTAGACAGAATTGAGGCTGCGGTGCCCTCCTGTCAATGCCCGCGCGCAGGGCACTACTGCCCGGAGCGGACCAGCGTCGTGCGGTAGCTGAAGCTGCCGCCCGGGTGCACCCCGACCGTCACCTCGAACAGCTCGCCCGCCGCGTCGAAGTAGCGCCGGACGAACTCCAAGGCCGGGCAACCGGTTTCCAGCCCGAGCGCCGCCGCCGGCTCCGCGGGCATCGGCACCGCCCGCACCTGCTGGTCCACCCGGTGCGTCGTCCGGCCGGTGCGCTCAGCCAGCAGGTCGCTGATCAACCGGGTGCTGCGGCCCAACTCGCCGGACACCACCGCCGCGTCCTCCGGCGCCAGGTACACCTGCGACCAGGACACCACCGAGCCCTCCTCGGCCCGGCGCAGCGTCGTCAACCGGGCGCGCGCCGCGCCCACCGGGAACCCGGTCACCGCCGCCAGCTCGGCGTCCACCGCGACCTCCGCGACCTCCGCGACCTCCCGCACCGCGTCCCTGCCGTACTGGGTCAGCTCTTCCAGGCTGTTCAACGAGGTGTCGAAGCGCTCCACCGGGGCCAGCCGCCGCACCCGGGTGCCGTCGCCCTTGCGCCGCGACACCAGGCCCCAGGACTCAACCTCGCGCAGCGCGGTGCGCAACGTCTCGCGGGAGACGCCGAACCGGGCCGCCAACTCGGGTTCGGGCGGCATCCGCTCCCCCAGCGGCCAGCTGCGCGCCCCGATGTCCGCCGCCAGCTCGCGGGCGATCCGCAGGTAGCGCGGCTCCTTCATCGACGACGTCTCGACACCCTCCACTCCCGCAGCCTCCCACACCGCCCGCTCCCGCCCGGGTGAACGGCCCGCCCGGCGGACGAGCGGACCGATCACCCGCGGCCGTCAGGCGAAGGCGGTGCGGGGAGCCGCGACGCGGTCGATCTCGCCGTCGGCGATCGTCTCGCCGCGGGCGTTCGCGGGACGATCCGGCGGCGATTCGGTCGCGGGTCTCCCCACGGGGCCGCGGTTGCTCTAGGGTCCGGTGCCACTCGACGAAGGTGGGCCGCCATGTCCGAACGTTCCGCGCGCGGGTCCTGGCGCAAGCGGCTGCGCAACACCGGATGCCTGATCGCCCTGGTGATCGTGCTGGTGCTGCTGGGGTTGGTCGTGCTGCTCGCGGTGATCGCGAAGGATCCGAGCGGCGCGGCGGGCGGGGTGAACCACTGGTGGGGAGCGCTCGGCGACGGGGCCCGCTCGGTGCTCAGCGCCCCGATCGACTTCTTCCGCTCCCTGCTCCGCTTCGGCGAGGAGATCGGCGGCTGACGCGCGAGCTCGACGATCGTCGAGCGGAGCGCGGTCCGCCGGGTCGCGTCACCTACCCCACCCGGCAGCGCGGTCGTGCCGGTCGGGGCAGACCGCTGACGCGCCCCGGAACCCGGAGACGTCCGGGCCGGGGCAGGGGCTGACCGGTCAGCGGGTGGTGGACTCGGACAGTTCGGCGGCAGGAATGTCCACTTCGGACTTCGGGCGTGATTTCAGCTCGCTGACCAGGGTGCCAATGATGATCAGCGCGGCGCCGACGAGCGCGAGCCCCGGCAGCCGATCCCCCGCCAGGCGACCGAAGATCCCGCCCCACACGGGTTCGCCCGCGTAGATGATCGTGGCACGCGTCGGCGGGACCTCGCGCTGCGCCCAGTTCATCGCGATCTGGATCAGGCAACTCGCCGCGCCGAGCCCGAGCGCCGCCACCAGCCACACCCAGGAGAACGCGGGCAGCGCCTCACCGGCCACCGGCATCATCGCCAGCGACAGCGCACCGCTGACCAGCAGCTGCACCACGGTGACCCCGCCGAGGCGGACCTTCCCGGCGAACGTCCCGATCAGCACGATCTCCGCGGCGATGGCCACCGCGCCGACGAGCGTGGCGAGCTCCCCGCCGCTCATCGAGATCCCCGCCGCCCCGGGACCGGCCAGCAGCACCAGCCCGGCGAAGGCGAGCGCGGCACCGACCAGCGCCGGCACCGGCGGCGCCTTGCGGAACACCGCCCACTGCAGCAGCGGCACCATCGGCACGTACAGCGCGGTGATGAACGCCGAGGAACTGCTGCTGATCGTCTGCAACCCCCAGGTCTGCAACCCGTAGCCGAGGAAGATCGTGAGGCCGATCGCCGCCCCGGCGCCCAGCTCCCGCGGGCTAATGCCCCGCAACGCCCGGCGGAACACCACGAGGCTGAGCACGCCCGCGGCCAGGAACCGCACGCCGACGAAGAACAGCGGCCCGCAGTAGCGCATGGCGGTGTGGATGACCAGGAACGTCCCGCCCCAGATCACGGTGATGCCCACCAGCGCCAGCTCGTGCCGGTTCACCACCCGACTCGAATGTGCAACATATTGCACCACGTTATGTGTAGAATCCTGCACGTGCAAGAGCCGCCCCCGGACGTCCTGGTGCACGTCGCGGACAACCTCCGCCGACTGCGCCACGAGGCCGGGCTCAGCCAGTCCGCGCTCGCCGCCGAAGCCGGGCTGAGCAGGCGCACGATCATCAACCTGGAAGCGGGCGAGGCGAACATCGGCCTCTCCGGGCTCGACAAGCTCGCCCGCACCCTCGGCGCCACCCTCGTCGAGGTCGTCAGCCCGCCGTCCGCCCCGCCCGGCAGGATCGAGGCGACCGCGTGGCGCGGCGCCGAGGCCGACAGCCGCGCGGTGCTGCTCGGCAGCGCGCCCGCTCGTGACCAGGCGCAGCTGTGGACCTGGAGCCTCGCCGCCGGTGACCGCTACGACGCCGAACCGGACCCCGCCGGCTGGCACGAGATGGTCTTCGTGACGGCCGGGCGGCTGCGCATCGAGCGCGAGGACGAGGTGGCGGTCGTGGACGCGGGCGACTACGCGATCTACTCCAGCGCGCAGCGGTACTCCTACGTCAACGACGCCGCGGGGACCACCACGTTCCTCCGCAACGTCGTCTCCTGACCGACGTGGGGGGGGGGGGGGGGGGGGGGGGGGGCGCCCCCCCCCCCCCCCCCGCCCCCCCCCCGCCGCCCGCCAAAAACACACCCCACCCCCCCCACCGCGGCGCAGGGGAGAGAGAGAGA
>NZ_JAIUJZ010000062.1:0-38602 GCF_020176775.1 Saccharopolyspora sp. 6M | reverse complement strand
GGGGGGGCGGGCGCGGGGGGGGGGGGGGGGGCGCGGGGGCGGGGGCCGCCGGCGCCGCGCCCCCGCCCCCCCCCCCCCCCCCCCCCCGCGGGGGGGGCCGCCCCCCCCCCCCCCCCCCCCCCCCCCCCCCCACGGGCATCAGGCCGCGGTCCGCCGCCGCGGCTTCCGGTAGCTGAGCCTGCGCAGCAAGGTTTCCGCAGGCCCGCGCACGCCCGCTCGTTCCGAGAGCCGCGCCAGCACCGCGGTCAGTACCCAGGTGGCGACGCCGACGAGCGCCGCCGACCAGCTCGACAGGTGCGCCCCCACCGCGAATCCCCACGCCGAGAGCAGCGGCACGAACACCGCCGACTGCGCCAGGTACCCGCTGAGCGAGCGCCGCCCCAACGCGACCAACGCGCGCACCGGCCTGGCCGGGCTCGCACCGCGCGCGGTGATCCGGTGCGCGACGAGGCCGAACAGGGCGGCGTATCCGACCCCGGCGGGAATCCCGGCGAAGAAGTGCACCGTGCCGAAGACCGCCAGGTTCGGCAGCCCCAGCACGCCGACGTGGTGCAGCGCCAGCGGAACACCCGCCACCCAGCCCACGGCGATGCCGAAGAAGGCGGTGCGCCGCAACAGCGGCAGGTGCCGGGCGGGCTCCTCCAGGACGCGGTGCCGGGAAGCGAGCAACCCCAGCAGGAACGCGGTCGGCAGCGCGAGCGTGGCGATTCCTGCCAGCGGCGTGGGCGCCCAGTTCGCCAACCGCAGCAGCGCGGACGCGAGGTAGCCGGTCTCGGTGATCGGGAACCGCTCCGGACGCGGACCCACCGACGGCGGCACCGGGTCCGCCATCACCGAGATCGCGCACACCGCGACGCCGAGCGCCACCAGGACCCCGATCCACACCCGCAGCGCGCGGTCCCCGCGGCCGAGGAACAGCGGCACGAACACCAGTCCCATCACGCCGTAGGTGGCGAGGATGTCGCCGTGCCACAGCAGCGCGGCGTGGACCAGGCCGAACCCGAACATCCACAGGTGCCTGCGGCGCAGCAGCCCGCGCGCCTCGCGCGCCGAGGCTCCCGCCGCGATCCGCCGGGTGTGCAGCTGCCCGATCCCGTAGGCGAACAGGAACGCGAACATGGTGTGCGTGCGGGCGTCCACCACGACGATCGTGGCCGCCTGCACGATCCGGTCGGCGAGCCCACCGCCCGCCGGGTGCAGCAGCGCGGCACCGGTGCCTGCGGTGTACAGGAACCACGGCACGTGGGCCAGGGCGATGAGCAGCAGCATCATGCCCCGGGCCAGGTCCGGGGCGATCGCCCGCTCGGCGAGCGGGGTGGGTCGCGCCGGTGGTGCGGACGGGCGCGGGACGGTGTCGGTGGACACGGGTGGGCTCCTCTCGGGGCTGTTGTCACCCCATCCCACTCCGTGCCCCTGCGGCACGCTCAAGCCCGGATTTCCGCCCACCGCCCGGAGAACGGGACGCCCGCGGTGCGCGCGGGCGCCCCGTCCGGTGCTCAGGACAGCTTGAGCACCGGGTTCCGCTGGTCCAGCCAGGTGGCGAAGTCCAGGGACCGTTCGATCGCGCCGCGCTGCTCGTGAGTGATGGTCGCCCCGTCGGCGGTGGTGGCGGCCTTGAGCCGGTCCGCGTCGTAGAACTCCAGCACCCGGTGGTCGGTCGCGATCAGCTCCGCGGCCTGCGCCTGGATGGCGCGGAGGTAGTTCGGGTCGAAGCTGCCCGGGTAACCGCTCTTCTTCCGGTTGGCCACCGATTCCGGCAGCGTGTCCCGGGTGGCGCCGCGCAGGATGCTCTTCTCCCTGCCGTCGAAGGTCTTCAGCGCCCACGGGGTGTTGAACACGTACTGCACCAGCCGGTGGTCGCAGAACGGCACCCGCACTTCGAGGCCCACGGCCATGCTCATCCGGTCCTTGCGGTCCAGCAGGGTCTGCACCATGCGGGTCAGGTGCATGTAGCAGACCTGCCGCATCCGCTTCTCCAGCCCGGTTTCGCCGTCCTTGAGCGGCGCGGCGGCGACGGCGTCCCGGTAGTTGTCGCCGATGTAGGAACCGAGGTCCAGCTGCGCGCTCAGGCCGGGTTCGAGCAGCCCGGACGGGGTCAGGGGCGAGTCGACGAGCCACGGGAAGGTGTCCGCGTCGCGCTTGCGCTCGTCGTGGAACCACGGGTAGCCGCCGAAGATCTCGTCCGCCGACTCCCCGGACAAGGCCACGGTGGACTGTTCGCGGATCGCCTTGAACAGCAGGTACAGCGAGTTGTCCCGATCGCCGAGACCGATCGGGAGGTCCCGGGCGGCGACGGCGGCGGCGCGCACCGCCGGGTCGGACAGGGCCGCGCCGTCGAGCATGATGTCGTCGTGGTCGCTGCGCACGTGTTCGGCGACGGCGTGCACGAACGGCGTGTCCTGGGTGGGGGCGACGTCGATGGCGCGGAAGTTCTCGGCCTGGTTGGGGAAGTCGACGGCGAAGCTGCGCACCGTCTCGCCCTGCTCCGCGAGCTGCAGCGCCGCGATCGCCGTCATCGCCGAGGAATCGAGCCCGCCGGAGAGCAGGGTGCAGCGCGGCACGTCGGCGACGAGCTGGCGGGCGATGATGTCGTCGAGCAGCTCCCGCACGTGCGCGACGGTGGCGTCGCGGTCGTCGGTGTGGTCGCCGACCTCCAGCTGCCAGTAGCAGCGCTCGCGCAGCCCGTTGCGGTCGACGATGGCGAGGTGGCCGGGCTTGAGCTCCCGCATCCCCTCCCACACGGCGAAGCCGGGCGTCTTGGCGAACGAGAAGATCTCGCGCAACCCGTCGAGGCCGACGACCGGTTCGGCGTCCGGGTTCGCCAGGATCGCCTTGGGCTCGGAGCCGAACAGCACGCCGTCGGCGGTCTCGTAGTAGTAGAACGGCTTGATGCCCATCCGGTCGCGGATCATGACGAGCTTCTCGGTGCGCTCGTCCCAGATCGCGAAGGCGTACATGCCGTTGAGGTGTTCGGCGAGCTGCTCGCCCCACTCCAGGTAGCCGTGCAGCACGACCTCGGTGTCGGAGTCGGTGTCGAACCGGTGCCCGCGCCCGCGCAGTTCGGCGCGGAGCTCGGTGAAGTTGTAGGCCTCGCCGGAGTAGACCATGGCGACCGCGCCGTCGGGCGTGGCGACCTCCATGGGCTGCGCGCCACCGGGCAGGTCGATGACGGCGAGCCGCCGGTGCCCGAGCGCGGCGTGCGGTGCGACCCAGGTGCCCGCGGCGTCCGGGCCGCGGCAGGCCATCGTTTCGGTCATGTCCCGCAGCACTCGGTCCTGGGTACCGAGATCACGCCCGTAGGAGACCCAGCCCGTGATGCCGCACATACGACCACCTCACCCATTTAGATAGCTGCTCAAACTAACGAAATGGACGCTAGTGGCCGGGACCGGCGCTCACTGCGGAGCAAAAGTGTGACGCCGAGTGATGTAAATCATAGATGTCGCGATGTTGCGGGCACATCGCAAATACCTCGTGAACAGGACGAATGCGAAGTTCTCCGCGCGCCACCCCGGACCGGGCCGAACACGGAGCGCGACCGGTACTACTCCCCCGCCTTCTCGGTACCGACCGAGTCCAGGTGCTCGCGCAGCCGCTCCGCCGCCTCCGCCCGGCGCCCCGCCAACAGCAGGTCCGCGATCTCCACGTGCTCGCGGCAGCGCACCACCGCGCGGTCCCGCGGCAGCGTCCGCCGGTACTCCACCAACCGGCGCAACCGGTCCACCCGGCGCAGCGAGTCGATGAAGAACGCGTTGCCCGAGCACTGCACCAGCACCTCGTGGAACGCGCTGTTGCGGTCGAACAGCTCCGCGTCGCCGACCTCCCGGATCGCGCCGTCCACGAGGTGTTGCTGCTGCGCGCGCACCTCCCGCACCGCGTCCTCGTCCAGCTGGAAATCCGGTTCGAGCAGCGCGGCCGGTTCGATCGTCAACCGGAACCGGTAGCTGTCCCGGTACGAGCCCTGCGAGGTGAGCATCGGCCGGAACCGCCAGCCGTAGCCGGGCATCCGCTCGATCCAGCCCTCGGCACCGATCCGCTGCAGGATCCGGGACAGCTGCGCGGACGTGAGCCCGTACTCGCGGGCGAGCCCGCTCTCGGTCACCCGCTCCGGCAGCCGCCCGTCCAACCGGTCCCCCGCGATCCGCAGGTAGGTCGTCTCCACGCCGTCCCCGCCCTCGGCCACCGGCGCGGCGTCCGGGACGCGCAGCACCGCGTAGCCGCCGCGCTCCCCCGCCGCCACCACGCCGTCAGCGGCGAGCAGCCGCAGCGCGCCGCCCACCGGCGAGCGCGACACCGCGAGGCGCTCCGCGAGCGCCCGCTCCACCAGGCGGGTGCCCGGCACGAGCCGCTCCTCGCGGATGTGCTCCGCGATGCGCGCCGCGATCTGCTCGACGAGGGGCGTCGCCATGTGCTCCCGGTCCTTCCGCGAGGTGGGCGGTGTGCCGAGCGAGCCTACTTCGGCGCCGGCGCCGGTTCCCGCCCCGACGGTCGGGATCCCGCGGTGCGAGCCCGGTGGCGAGGTTCCGGACGAGGCAGGCGTCAGGCCCCGTGCTCCGCGTCGACGCGCCGGGTTTCTCCCGTGGCCACCAGGGTTCGGGTGGCGTCGACGGAGGCGTAGGTCCACAGGATGCGCATCGGCGCGGTCGCCGAGGCGTTGCGGAACCGGTGCGGCACCCCCGCGTCGACGTAGGTGGTGTCGAAGGCGGTGAGCTCGTGCTCGACGCCGTCGATCTCGGCGATCGCATCGCCTTCGAGGATCACCACGCTCTCCGGGCAGTCGTGCGTGTGCAGCGGGATGCCCGCCCCGCCCTCGAACAGGGTCTGCCCGTTGAGGAACGTGGCGGCGCCGCGCTCCCGGGTGACCAGCGGGATGGTGCGGGCACCGCCGCCGCGGGAGAACGCGGACAGCTCGGCCGGCCGCAGCACGGCGGCGGGGAAGGTCTCGTGCTCGGGCATCAGGCGCGCTCCTCGCGGATCCAGAGGGTCTTGACGTTGACGAACTCGCGGATGCCCTCGGCACCCAGTTCCCGGCCGTAACCGGACTTCTTCACCCCGCCGAACGGCAGCCGCGGGTCGGAGGCGACGACGCCGTTGACGAACACCGCGCCCGCGTCGATCTCGGCGGCGATGCGCCGCGCCAGCGCGAGGTCGCGGGTCCACACCGCGGCGCCGAGGCCGAACTCGGTGCGGTTGGCCAGTTCCACCGCTTGCTCGGCACCGGCGACGCGGGTGATCGCCGCGACCGGCCCGAAGGTCTCCTCGTCGAACGCGGCCATGCCCGGTTCGACGTGGTCCAGCACGGTCGGCGGGTAGTGGAAACCGGGCCCCGGCACCGGCTCGCCGCCGGTGCGCAGCCGCGCGCCCGCGGCGATCGTGCGCAGCACCTGGTCGTGCAGGGCGTCGCGCAGGTTCGCGCGGGCCATCGGGCCGATCCGGGTGGCCGGGTCGGTGGGATCGCCGACGGGCAGCGCTTCGGCGGCCGCGGTGAAGGCGGCGGCGAACTCCTCGGCGATCGGCTCGGCCACCAGGAACCGCTTGGCGTTGACGCAGGACTGGCCGACGTTGGTGAACCGGGCCCGCACCGCGGCGGCGGCCGCGGCGGGCACGTCGGCGTCGGCGAGCACCAGGAGCGGGTCGGAGCCGCCGAGTTCGAGCACCTGCTTCTTCAGCGCGTTCCCGGCCTGTCCGGCGACGATCGCGCCGACCTCGGTGGATCCGGTGAGGGTGACCGCGGCGATCCGGTCGTCGGCGATGAGCTCGGCGACGACGGGCACCTCGACCAGCAGCGCCCGGCACAGCCCCGCGGGCGCGCCCGCGTCGCGCAGCACCTCGCCGATCGCGAGCGCGCACTGCGGAACGTTGTTGGCGTGCTTGAGGATCGCGCCGTTCCCGGCGGCCAGCGCGGGGGCGGCGAACCGGAAGAACTGCCAGAACGGGTAGTTCCACGGCATCACCGCGAGGACCACGCCGAGCGGCTCGCACACGACCACCGCCTCGCCGTCGTCCGTCCGAACAGGACGGTCGGCAAGGAGCTCCGCGGCGTGCTCGGCGTAGTGCTCGCAGGTGAGCGCGCACTTGTCGACCTCGGCGGCGGCTTCGGCGATCGGCTTGCCCATCTCGGTGGTGATCAGCCGGGCGTAGCGCTCCCGCCCGGCGCGCAGCACGCGGGCGATCTCGCGCAGCAGCGCGGTGCGCTCGGCGAGCGGCGTCCGGCGCCAGGCCCGCTGGGCGGTCGCGGCGGCCGCGAGGGCCGCGTCCACTTCAGCGGGACCGTCCACCTCGTACCGCGCCAGTTCGGCCTCGGTGGCCGGGTCGATCGACAGGATGGTCACGGGGCTGCTCCGTTCCAGGAGGGGTTCTGAGGGGTGCGGGTTCCGGGGTTCGCGGCCCGGTCGCGGCGGTCCGCGGTGTCCCGGCGGAGCAGGACGCTAATCGACCGGATGGTTTTTCTCAACGCACAAGTACCAATTCGGCGCCCACCTCGATCCGATTCGTTATAAGCACTGCGCACGCACTCATCTGCTGCTCAGCTCGGCTCGATCTCCCTGGATTCAGGTCTTGACCGAGCGAGGTTATAACCTCCAGGATGTCGCCGGAACGCACCACCCGAGGAGAGATCCATGACCGCACCCCGATCCGCCCGCACCTACCGACTCGGCCTGCTCGAAGGCGACGGGATCGGACCGGAGATCGTGCCCGCCGCCACCCGCGCCGTGGACGCCGCGCTCACCGCCGCCGGGGCCCCGGCCGTCGAGTGGGTGCCGCTGCCGCTGGGCCGGGACGCCATCGAGGAGCACGGCACGCCCTCGCCGGAGTCCACGCTGGCCGCGCTCGACGAGCTCGACGCCTGGCTGCTCGGGCCGCACGACAGCGCCGCCTACCCGGAACCGCACCGCTCGCAGCTCAACCCCAGCGGCACCATCCGCACCCGCTTCGGGCTGTACGCGAACATCCGCCCCGCCAAGTCCTTCGAGGGCGCGAAGGCGATGGTCCCCGGCACCGACCTGGTGATCGTGCGGGAGAACACCGAGGGCTTCTACGCCGACCGCAACACCCACGCGGGCACCGGCGAGTTCATGCCCACCCCCGACGTGGCGATCGCGCACGGCATCATCACCCGGCCCGCCGTGGAGCGGATCGCGCACACCGCCTTCCAGCTGGCCCGCGGCCGTCGCGGCAAGCTGACCATCGTGCACAAGGCGAACGTGCTGCGGCTGACCACCGGCCTGTTCCGCGACGTGTGCCGGGAGATCGCCGAGCAGTACCCCGACGTCACCGTGGACGACTACCACATCGACGCGATGACGGTGCACCTGCTGCGCCGCGCCCCCGAGTTCGACGTGATCGTCACCGAGAACATGTTCGGCGACATCCTCTCCGACCTCACCGGCGAGCTGGCCGGTTCGCTGGGCATCGCGCCGTCGATCAACGTCTCGGACCGGCAGGGCATGGCGCAGGCCGCGCACGGCTCCGCCCCCGACATCGCGGGCAAGGACCTCGCGAACCCGATCGCCATGATGCTGTCCAGCTCGATGTTGTTGCAGTGGCTGGGAGATCGGCACCAGGACGCGGGCTTGCGCACCGCCGCCGCGGCGCTCGACGCGGGGATCGCGCGCACCGTCGCCGCCGGGACCTGCACCTCGGACATGGGCGGTTCCGCCGGGACGACGGAGTTCGCCGCCGCCGTCGCCGCCGCCATCGCGGACGCGAGATGACCCGCCCGCTCGTGGCGTTCGTGCACGCCGCGCCCGCCGCGGTGGAACCGGCGAACGCGGCACTGCGCGAGGCGTTCCCGGAGGCGACGGCCTGGAACCTGCTGGACGACCGGCTGGTCTCCGAGGCCGACGCGGCGGGCGGGCTCACCCCGGCGCTGCGCAGGCGGATGCTGGGGCTGATCCGGCACGCCGTGGACGGCGGCGCGGACGCGGTGCAGCTGAGCTGCTCGATGTACGGGCCGGTCGCCGGGCTCGCCCGGCAGCTGTGGTCCGCGCCGGTGCGGGGCGCCGACGACGCCGCGTTCGCCGAGCTCGCCCGCCGCGGCCGGGCCACCGCCGTGTTGGTGTCCTCATTGGACAGCGCACTCGCGGAATCGGCCGGGCGGCTGGACATCGCGGCTCCCGAGGCACGAATCCTGCCCGCGCTCGCGCAGCCGGCCGGCGCCGATTCCCTCGCCGCGGCGGTGCGCCCGCACCTGCCCGCGGCCGACCTGGTGCTGCTCGCGCAGTACTCGCTGAGCCCGCACGCCGCCGCGCTCGCCGCGGACCTCGGCACCGAAGTGCTGAGCCCGCCGCTGCTCGCCGCGCGCTCGCTGCGGACGCAGCTGCTCGGCGCGGCCTGAGCCCGGCCCGCCGGCCGCGGCGCGGCCGCACCCCTCGCCACGACCCCCGCTCCCGGCGGTGGTGCGGGCGCCCCGTCGCGCCCGCACCACCGCCGGGAGCAGCAAAGGAGCAACGATGCTCGCCGTCCTGGGCTTCGCCACCCTCGGCGTCTTCATGGCGCTGGTGATGCGCCGCTACCTGACCGCCTTCGTCGCCATCATGGCCACCCCCGTCGTGTTCGCCGTGGCCGCCGGGTTCGGCGGACGCCTCGACGAGATGATGCTGAACGGCCTGGAGATCGTCGCCCCGACCGCGATCCTGCTGCTGTTCGCGGTGCTGTACTTCGGCGTGATGATGGACGCGAAGCTGTTCGACCCGATCTCGCGGGGCATCATCCGCCTCTCGCAGGGCGATCCGGCACGCATCTGCGTCGGCACCGCCGTGCTCGCGCTGCTGGTGGCGCTCGACGGGGACGGCACCACCAGCTACATGATCCTGTGCTCGGCGTTCCTGCCGATCTACCTTCGGCTGGGCATCAACCCGCTGGTGCTGGCCGCGATCGCGACGATGGCGCTCGGCACCATCTCCGGCACCACGCCGTGGGGCGGGGCGGCGACCCGCGGGATCAGCGTGCTGCACCTGGACTCCACCGACTACTTCGTGCACATGATCGCGCCGATGGCGCTGACCTCGCTGGCCATCATCACGATCTCCTGGTTGCTGGGGCGCGCGCAGCGCAAGCGCATCGACCGCGCCGTCATCGAGGAGTTCGCCGCCGAGATCGCCGAACAGCGGGTGGACCGCGACGGGCGCACCTGGCGGACCTGGTTCAACGCCGGGCTCACGGTGCTGCTGCTGGTGCTGCTGGTGTTCGGCGTCGCCGAGCTGGTGAACCTGTTCATGCTCGCGTTCGTCGTCGCCCTCGTCGTCAACCACCCGCGGCTCGCGGACCAGGCCGAGGTCGTCAAGAAGCACGCGAGCAGCGCGGTCCCGGTCGTGATGCTGGTGCTGGGCGCCGGAATCTTCACCGGCATCATGACCGACACCGGGATGACGAAGGCGATGGCCGACGCGCTGCTGTCGGTCGTGCCGGAGTCGATGGGCAACCTGCTGCCGCTGTTCACCGCGGTGATCAGCCTGCCGCTGAGCTTCTTCATGTCCAACGACGCGTACTTCTTCGGCGTGCTGCCGGTGCTCGCCGAATCCGCCGGGCACTACGGGATCCCGGCGGTGGAGATCGCCCGGGCGGGCGCGATCGGGCAGATGATGCACTCGATCGGCCCGACCTCGGCGCCGCTGTGGGTGCTGCTGGGCCTGGTCAAGCGGGACCTCGGCGAGTTCCAGCGCTTCGCGCTGCCCTGGGTGCTGCTGGCCTCCGTCGCCTACATCGCCTTCGCCGTCCTCACCGGGGCGATCAGCGTGGTGTGACATGCGGTTCCGATGGCGGGTGGTGGCCCGGGAACCACGCCGAGGCCGCCGTGGGCGTCCCGCTGTTCGAGCGGCAGGCCCGCGGCGTCCGGCCCACTCCAGCCGGTGCGGTGCTGCTGCGGCATGCCAGGAAGGTCGTCGCCCATCTGGAGGCGGCCTACCTGGAGATCGCCGGGCTGCGGGACCGGCTCGCGGTGAGCGCCTACCCGGCGGCGTCCGCGGTGGCGGTGCCGAGGGCCATCGCCCGGCTGCGGGCCGAGCACCCCCGCCCTGAGCGCCCGGTGAACGGCCCGCGGGCTCACTCGGCGGGGGCCAGGCTGCCGCTGAGGCGACCGTGCATGGTGGCGCTGGGCTCGTTCAGGCCGGTGATCTCCACCTGCTTGCCGCGGGACCCGTACTTGGTGGTGATCGCGTCGAGCGCGGCCACCGTCGAGGCGTCCCAGATGTGCGCGGCCGACAGGTCGATCGTCACGTGCTCCGGGTCCGCGGCGTAGTCGAACCGGGACACCAGTTCGTTGCTGGAGGCGAAGAACAGCTCCCCGCGCACCGCGTACACCACGTGCCGCCCGTCCGGATCGGTGACGGCGCTGACCTCCACCAGGTGCGCCACCCGGCGCGCGAAGATCACCATCGCGGTGATCGAGCCGACGACGACGCCGATGGCGAGGTTGTCGGTGGCCACCACCACGGCGACCGTCACCACCATCACGATGCTCTCCCCCGCGGGCAGCCGCTTCAGGGTGCGCGGCGCGATGCTGTGCCAGTCGAAGGTGCCGAACGCGACGAGCACCATGACCGCCACCAGCACCGCCATCGGCATCCGCGACACGACCGGCCCGAACACCAGGCACAGCACCAGCAGGAACGCCCCGGCGAGGAACGTGGACAGCCGGGTGCGGGAGCCCGCCGTCTTCACGTTGATCATCGTCTGGCCGATCATCGCGCAGCCGCCCATGCCGCCGAACAGACCGGTGACGATGTTCGCGACGCCCTGCCCGATGGACTCGCGGGTCTTGTTCGAGCGGGTGTCGGTGATGTCGTCGACGAGCTTCGCCGTCATCAGCGACTCCATCAGCCCGACGAGCGCGAAGGCCAGCGCGTACGGCGCGATGAGTTGGAGGGTCTCCAGGGTGAACGGCACCGCGGGCAGCCCGGGCACGGGCAGCGCGGACGGCAGCGCGCCCTTGTCCCCGACGGTCGGCACCGCGATCCCCGCGGCGATCGTGGTGGCGGTCAGCGCGACGATCGCCACCAGCGGCGCCGGGACCACCTTGGTGAGCCTGGGGAACAGCACCATGATGGCGAGCCCGGCGGCGAACAGCGGGTACACCGCCCACGGCACGCCGATCAGCTCCGGCACCTGCGCGGTGAAGATCAGGATGGCGAGGGCGTTGACGAAGCCGACCATCACGCTGCGCGGCACGAACCGCATCAGCTTCGCCACGCCGAGCGAGCCGAGGACCACCTGGAAGATCCCGCCGAGGATGACGGTGGCGACCAGGAAGCCGAGCCCGTGCTCGCGGCTGATCGGTGCCACGACCAGCGCGATCGCCCCGGTCGCCGCGGAGATCATCGCCGGGCGACCGCCGACGATCGAGATCACCACCGCCATCGTGAACGACGCGAACAGGCCGACGCTCGGGTCGACCCCGGCGATGATGGAGAACGAGATCGCCTCGGGGATCAGCGCCAGCGCGACGACCAGTCCACCGAGGACCTCGGTGCGGACGACCTTCGGCGACAGCCACGACGGGCGCGCCCAGGCGGGGGCGGCGGAGTTCGACACGGGCGTCCTGACGTGCTCGGGCGCCTCGGGGGGCGCGGAGGTTTCGTGCCGCCGGCAGGGGCAGCGGTACGGGGGGCGACCCGCAACTCTCCCCTTACGTTAGACGAGACCGTCGCGCGGACTCCAACCCCGCGAACCCCGATGAGGGCGGGATCACGCCCGGTGGGCGCGCAGCACCTCGGCGAACTCCTCGGCGATGCGCAGCTTGGCGCGCAGCTTCTCGCAGGCCTGCTCGGCGTTGGCGGTGAACTCGGCCAGCCGGGCGTCCGGGTCGGCAAGCTCCGGATCACCGTCGTGCGGGTCGAGGATCGCCAGCAGCTCGCGCATCTCGTCGAGCTGGAACCCGAGCGGCTTCATGCGCATGATCAGCCGCAGCCGGTCCACGTCCGGGTCGGTGTAGAGGCGGAACCCGCCGGGGCTGCGGCCGCTCGGCACGACGAGGCCGACCTCTTCGTAGTAGCGGATCGTCCGCAGCGACAGCCCAGTGCGCTCGGCCACCTCGCCGATCTGCATCCGCTCGCCCAAGCCGGGTCCCTTCCTCGCCGCGGTCGATCCCCGACCCTACCCGGGTGGCCGGGCGGTCCCCGCGCGTCACCTCGCGGCGCGGATCGCGGCGAGGTGCTCGGCGAAGGTGCGGTTCCCGCACGCGTGCTCGCCGCGCGGCAGCAGCGCGCCGCCCCGCATCGCCGCGCCGACCCGGCCGGGCGGGGACACCGGCACCACGAGCCCGCGGCGGCCGTGCGCCGCGGACAGCCGGCGCGCCACGTCCACCATGTCCAGCCGCTCCGGGCCGCCGAGCTCCGGTGCGCGCCCCACCGGCTCCCGCTCGACCAGGCGGACGAGCTCCGCGGCGGTGTCGGCGGCCGCCACCGGCTGCGAGAGCATCCGCGGGACCAGCGCGATCCGCTTCGCCAGCAGCGGTTCCGGGAACTCGAAGAACTGGGTGGCGCGCAGGATCGTCCACGGCACCGGGCCGCCCGCCACCACCTCCTCCTGGGCCCGCTTGCCGAAGTAGTAGCCGAAGTCGACGCGGTCGCAGCCCACGATGGACAGCGCCACCAGGTGCTCCACGCCCGCCCGGTGCGCGGCGGCCACCAGGTTCCGGCTCGCGGCGGCGAAGAACTCCACCGACGTCTTCCGGCTGATCGTCACCACGTTGCTGACGTCGATCACCGCCCGGCACCCGGCCACCCCCGCCGCCAAATACCCCCAGAGGCCGCTGCGGAACCGGAGAGCGTACAACGCGACCGTGGCGAGGGTAGTGGGGCCCGAGCCGGTGCGCAGGTCCACCCCGCGCGACCGGGACAGCACCACCGGTTCGTGTCCCGCCGCGCGCAGCTCCGCGACGACCATCCCGCCCACCAGGCCGGTTCCGCCTGCGACCGCGACCTTCATCCGAGTCCTCCCGTCCTCCGGCCGGTTCCGGCCGGTCGTGGTGGGGACGAGGTGGCGGTGCCCGGTGTGACAGGAGGTGGCTCGGGTCACCTCGTGTCACGATCCGGGCGCCGGTCCCGTCCCGTGCTCATGGGACACCACTTCGGCCGGGCGCACCGGTCTTCCCGCCGCGGGGCCGCGATTCGGCCGACCGCGGCACCACCCGCAGCACGGATCGGAGCGCGCTCATGACCGGAATCCGCCCCGCCGGACCGAAGGCCACCACCGACCGGGTGTGCCTGGTGCTGCTCGCGCTCGTCGCCCTCGGCACCGGCGGCTGGGCGTACCTGGCACCCGCCCGGTGGTACGGGTCGTTCCCCGGGTTCGGGCTGAGCTGGCTGCCGCCGCTCGGCCCCTACAACGAGCACCTGGCGAAGGACACCGGCGCGATGTTCCTGGCGCTCGGCGCGCTCGCCGTCCTCGCGCTGCTGCGCGGCGGCGTGCTGCCGCGCGTCGCGGGCGCGGCGTGGCTCGTGTTCAACGTGCTGCACGGCGGCTACCACCTGACGATGCTGCACGTGTACGGGCCGCTGGACCAGGTGCTGAACCTGGTCGCGCTGGGGCTGCTCGCGGCCGCCTCGGTGGTGCTCGTGGTGCCGGGCCGGTCCGGCGGCGACTAGCCTCCTCGTCCGGAACCGAACGGGGAGGCCGGCATGTCCGACGAGACCACGACGATCGTCCAGCTGCTGCTGCGCGAACGGCAGGGGCGGGACCGCGAGTGGTGGCCGCAGATGGCCGCCGCGTTCTGGCCGGACTCGCAGGTGAACCTCACCTGGTACACCGGCGACGGACCCGGGTTCGTCGCAGGCTCGGAGGAGATGAGCGGGCGCGGCGACCGCAGCGTGCACCGCCTCGCGCCGCCGGTCGTGCACCTCGCGGGCGCGCGGGCGTGGGCCGAGGTGTCCGCCGCGATCGAAGTGCGCACCACCGTCGACGAGGTGCCGGTGGACCTGACCTCCTACGCCCGGCTCGGCTACCGGGTGGAGCGCCGCGACGGGGAGTGGCGGATCTTCTCGCTGGACGCGATCTACGAGCGGGACACCGTCGCACCGGTGCTGCCCGGCTCGGTGCCGTCGATCCCGGCCGAGGAACTGGCCGCGTTCCGCCCCACCTACGCGCTGCTGGCCTGGCACCTGGACCGGCGCGGCTACCGGATCGGCACCGGGCTGCTCGGTGACGATCGGCCTGCCGAGCGGGACGCCTACTACGACCAGGTCTTCAACTGGCTGCACGCCTGATTGACTTCCCCGCTTCTGTTGCTGATCGGGGTGGGTGGCGGAACCTCAGCGGGATTCTCGCTGCGGGATCGTTTTCACAGGTGGCTCCGCCACATGAGAAAACGCTGTCCTCGCGAGAATCCCGCTGAGAACCCGCGGCGGGTGCCGGTTGCGTGCTGGGTCGCTGCTCAGCGGCTTTGCCGCTGACAGGACGACGGCTAGGTCCGTGGGGCGAGGACGGGGTTGTTCATCGGTTCGGGGTGGCTTGCTCGTCTACGAGGTTTCGGAGCCGGGTGAGGGCGGTGGCGGAGGGGGTGCCGGGTTCCGCGTGCAGCAGCAGCGCTTCGAGGCCGCCGTCGCCGGGAACGGCGAACTTCTCCGCCAGCAGCTCCACCTCGCAGAGCTTCGCGTGCCGGACGCGGAACCGGCTGCCGTGGGCCCGGCGCACGTCGTGCCGCGCCCACAGGGTGCGGAACCGCTCGCTCTTCATCGACAGCTCGCCGATCAGCGCGTGCAGCCGCTCGTCCTCGACGTCGGCGCCGCTCTGCGCACGCAGGTGCGCGACCGCGTCGGCGGCGTGCTCCTCCCAATCGGGGACGCGGTGCTGCGCCTCCGGTTCGGTGAACAGGGCGCGCAGCCGGTTCGTACCCGGTGCCGCGCTCGGCAGCAGTTCCCGGGAGAGCGCGTTCACCGCCAGCACCTCGCCGTACTTGGTGCACACCAGCGCGGGCACGTTGAGCGTGCGCAGCAGCAGCTCCAGCCCGCGCGGTACCTGCGGTTCCCGCCGTGCGCGGCGGCGCGGCCGGGGGCTCGCGAGCGCGGTCAGGTGCTCGACGCCTTCGGCGTCCAGTTGCAGCACCCCGGCGATCGCCTCGATGACCTGCGGCGACGGGCTGCGGTCCCGGCCCTGTTCCAAGCGCAGGTAGTACTCGACGCTGATCCCGGCGAGGGTCGCGACCTCCTCGCGGCGCAGCCCCGGCACCCGGCGCAGGCCGGTTCCGGGCGCCAGGCCCACTTCGGCCGGGGTGACCAGTTCCCGCCTGGCCCGCAGGAAGTCGCCGAGCGCGTTGCCCATGCGCTCCAGTATGCCGCCGCGGCGGCGCGGTGGGTGCCCCCCGCACTACCAGGAACAGCGGGGGCTGCCGGGCGCGCCCGCGGGCGGCGAGGCTCGGTGCCATGACAACGCGCACTTGGTTCATCACCGGCGTCAACAGCGGATTCGGGCGGCAGCTGGCGGAGCAACTGCTGGCCCGCGGCGACCGGGTGGCGGGCACCGTCCGCCGCGAGGGTTCCGCCGACGACCTCCGCGACGCCCACGGCGACCGGTTCCGGCTCGCCCACCTCGACGTCACCGACCTGCCCCGCATCCGGGAGGTCGTGGACGCCGCGTTCGCCGACCTCGGCCGCATCGACGTGGTGGTCGTCAACGCCGGTTACGGCCTGTTCGGCGCGGCCGAGGAGGTCAGCGACGAGCAGGTGCTGCACCAGATCACCACCAACCTGCTCGGCTCCATCCAGACGGCGCGGGCCGCGCTGCCGCACCTGCGGGCGCAGGGCGGCGGACGACTGATCTCGATCTCCTCGGTCGCGGGCATCGCCGCGCACGCGGGCGCTTCGCTGTACCACGCGAGCAAGTGGGGCGTGGAGGGCTTCTTCGAGGCGCTGTCCCAGGAGGTCGCCCCGTTCGGCGGGGAGGTGACGCTGGTGGAGCCGGGCGGCGCGCGCACCGCGTTCGCGGGCTCCAGCCTGCGCACCGGTGAGCCGCTCGCCGCCTACGACGGCACCCCCGCCGCGTTCGTGCGCGGCTTCCGGGAAGGCGCGCCGATCCCGATCGTCGGCGACCCGGTGAAGATCGCGGCCCGCGTCATCGAGAGCGCGGAGCAGCGGCCCGCCCCGCTGCGGCTGGTGCTGGGCAGCGACTCGTACCGCGCGGTGACCGCGTCGCTGCGGGCCCGCCTCGCCCAGGTGGTGCCGCAGGAGGCGAGCGCCGCCGGAACCGACGCCTGACCGCGGGCGAGTCGGCCCGCCCGGTGCGGGACAGCACCCGACGGGCCGAACCGGATCCCACGAACCGGTGATCGCGACCTTCCGGCGGCCGCCGCCGCAGTACAACTCGAAGCATGGACCAGACATCGCCCGGCCCGGACCTGCGCACCCTGCAGCACCCGATGTTCAGCCGCTTCTGGACGACCGTGAGCTCGATCGCGGACCGGCGCGGCGTCGCCGAGTTCCGCCGGGAACTCGTGCGCGGCACCACGGGCCGGGTGGTCGAGGTCGGCGCGGGCAACGGGCTGAACTTCGCGCACTACCCGGCTTCCGTCACCGAGGTGATCGCGGTGGAGCCGAACGACTCGCTGCGCGCGCACGCCGACCGGCACGCGCGCTCGGCCCCGGTCCCGGTCCGGGTGGTGGCCGGGCAGGCCGAGGCGCTGCCCGCGGCGGACGGTTCCGTGGACGGCGTGGTGCTGAGCCAGGTGCTGTGCTCGGTGCCGAGCCCGCAACGCGCGCTGCGCGAGGTCCGGCGGGTGCTGCGCCCCGGCAGGACGGTGCACTTCCTGGAGCACGTGCGGTCCGCGCGACCGCTGGTGGGCGCGTTCCAGCAGCGCATCGCGCCGGTGTGGCGCCGGTTGTGCGGCGGATGCGAACTGCACCGGGACGCCGCGGTCGAGCTGGAGCGGGCCGGGTTCGCGCTCGCCGCGACACGCCGGTTCGGCTTCAGCCCCGGCCCGCTGTTCTGGATGACCTACGTGCTGGGCACCGCCACGCCGGACGAGGGGTGAGCCGAGCTCACTTGGTACCGATCACCATGAACTCGGCGCCCGCCAGGTGCTCCACCCGGGAGGAGCGGAAACCCGCCTCGGCGAGCCAGCTCCGGCACTCGGCGCCCGTGTAGCCGAACCCCATCGGACTCATCACGAGCATGTGCAGGCTCATCAGCAGCCCTTCGACGTGGCGGGACCGGTCGTCGTCGACCAGCACCTCGTAGATCACCACCTCGCCGTTCTCGGGCAGCGCCCGGTACGCCTTGCGCAGCAGCAGCTTCTTCTCCGCCAGGCCCCAGTTGTGCAGCACGTGCCCGAGCACGAGCACATCGGCCGCGGGCAGCGGGTCGGTGAAGAAGTTCCCCGCGACGAAGCGCACCCTCCCCGCCGCCTGCCGCGCAGCCGCCGTCGTCGCGAACGCGTCCGCGACGAGGGGCAGGTCGAATCCGATGGCGCGCAGGTGCGGGTGGTGGTCGAGCAGGTGGGCCAGCACTTCGCCGCCGCAGCAACCGACGTCGGCGACCGTCCGGTACCGCGACCAGTGCAACCGTCGCGGCAGCGCGAGCATCGCCGTCATCGCGCCACCGGCCATCGCCGACCGGAACCGCCGCACCCCCTCGGGTTCCGCGTAGATCCAGCCGTAGGGCTGCCGCACCTCATCGGCCGGGACCAGCCACTGCGGAGTCCCTTCGGCCAGCGCGGCGGGCAGCCGCGCCCACGCCTGGTACCACTGGGTTCCGGCTTCCTCCAGCAACCCGCCGACGTACCGGCCGGGGTCATGACCGTCGAGGTGCGCGGCCGCGTGCGCGGCGTTGCGATACCGGCCGTCCCCGCGCCGCAGCAGACCGAGCACGACCAGGCAGTCGAAGAAGTCCCGGGCACCGCGCTCGCACACGCCGGTGCGCTCGGCGAGTTCGACCGCGCCTAGCTCGCGCCCGGAGAGCGCGGTGAACACCCCCAGCCGCACCGCCGCCAGCAGCACCGCCGACCGCCAGAACCCCAGTCCCAGTGCGATGATCTCGTCGAGATCCGCGGCTTCGCCGTCCAGGACGCGTCGGATTCCCGCCGGATCGTGCACGTCCTCGAAGCGGACCACCAGGCCGTCGCGGAAGTCCCAGACGTGCGTGAACGGAACGGTGCCGTCGGCCGCCCCGCCGTCGCGCCGGTAGTCGCCGAGGACCACGACCCGCGAACCGGACGGCAGGTGCTCGCGGGGTTCCGCGAACAGCCCGCCGCGTTCCGAGCGCAGCTCGGCCAGGACCGCCTCCCGGCCGCGGAGGGTGTTCCGGCGGCCGTCCCGGGCGGAGGTGGACCACTCGACGTCCGCCGCCAGCAGTGCCGCGGCCCGGTCGGGTTCCCCGCGGCGGAGGGCGCGGTAGAAGAACCGCGGCACGTCCTGTTCATCACATTGGTTCCTCTCGTCCCGAAACCGGATGGGTCGCCGGAACCGCGTGGGGAAATCGCGGAAATCGGCGAGGAATGGGCGATGATCCCATCCCGAATCCCGGACATCCCACCAACCCTGCCACGACTCGCGAACCCGGGTGTTAGCCCATTTCCCCGCATCGTGCAACGAATTCGCACACGATGACTTCCGCGCTGCACCGGTGGAACACCGCTGCTCACCGGTCGAGTGATTGAGATCGACTCCCTCCTCACGCACAGCGCGATGTGCCATCATCGAAGATCGACGGCCCGTTCACCGAATTCGGCGCACCACCCCGGAAACGCACCACCCCGGAAAAGCGCGCCGAACAGGAATCACGGGCCACGCTGGAAAGTACCGGTTCAGCGAATTCCGATCGCATCGTCGCGACCATTTCCCCGCCCACCCGGTGGTTCGACGACCGGTTCGACGACCACGCGTCCGAAACGGATGTCGCGGGGAGCAGCCCAGGGCGCCGGGCGGACAGGGGCAGGTGATGACCATCGAACACGACATCGCGAACGCGCCGCACCCGCGCGCATCCGGTGTCCCGCAGATGCTCGGCGTCTTCGACGTGATGGCCGGGCGCACCGCGACCCGCCGCTTCACCGGGGAACCGGTCGACGACGCGACGCTCGACCGGCTGACGACGGCCATGCTCGCCGCGCCCTCCGCGTCGAACAAGCAGGCGTGGGCGTTCGTGGCGGTCCGCGATCCCGCGCGGGTGCGGCGGATCCGGGCGTTCGCGCCCGGCGTGATCGGGGTCCCCCCGCTGCTGCTGGTGGCCTGCTTCGACGGATCTCGGGCCCCGGACGACCAGCGGATGCCCGAGGTCGGGGTGCTGTGCGTGGCGATGGCCGTGCAGAACCTGCTGCTGGCCGCGCACGCGCTCGGCCTCGGCGGCTGCCCCGTCAGCAGCTTCCTCGCGGAACCCGTCCGCAGGATGGCCGGTCTTCCGGGGCACATCGCGCCGGTGCTGGTGGTGCCGATCGGCCATCCGGACCGGGAGCCGCAGCGGTCCGTGCGCCGCGACAATTCGGAGGTGGTCCGGTATGAGCACTGGTGACGTCGATCCGCACGAGGAGCTCCTGCTGCTCGCGGCGTTCCTGCTCAGCAGCGGCCGCCGCCAGACCGAGGAGACCCGCGACTACGCGGTGTACCGGCTGGTGGAAGGCGCCCGGCGCGCCCTGCTGATCGTCGGCGAAACCGATCCGCGGCTGGAACCCGTGCTCACCAGGCTCGACGAGGTCGTGCACGCGCCACCTGGATCGACCGAACTCGGCCCGCTGCTCGACGACCTGTGCGCCCGGATGGCCGACGTGCTGCAACCGGCCGAGCCACCGACCCGACCGTGACCGACCGCCGCGACGGAGGGACGACGAGATCATGCGCCCGAACACGGCCACGAGCACCGCGCACGGCTTCGACACCACGCCGTGCAGCGACCGCTGTGCGGAGCTCTGGCGGCGTGGGGACCACGCACTGCTCGGGGTGAGCACCGGGAACGGCTACTTCACCCAGGAACGCCTGCTGGCGCTGGTGAACTGGGCCGGTCACCACTTCGCCGCGGTCGACGTGGTCTACGTCGACACCCACCTCGCCTCGACGCTGGTGGCGGCCGGATCCACCCCTGCCGAAGCCGCTCGGCAGGTCAAGTCGAGGTTGCGGGACGTGCGGCGCAAGATGCGCCGCGTCGTCGAACAACGGGCGGCGCCGGTCCTGCGCGTGCGGGCGTTGTCGGATCTCCTGCCCGAACCGGCCTACCGCGCCGCCCGGCGCCGGGTCGACGACGCGATCGCGGCCGACCCGGAGTTCACCGCGGTGTGCGGGGACCTGGTGCGCCGCTTCCTCATCGGGAAGGACACCGGCATCTCCGAGGAGCAGGTGCGAGCCGGGATGGACTACCTGCTCGCCGAGCTGCCGTTCTTCCTCGACCCAGCGGGCGTCTTCGGCGTCGACTCGTCGGTGGTCTGCTACCACACCAGCACACCGGTGGTGGAGTTCCTGTGCCGCCCCGGAAACGGCGTGCTCCCCGCGGATCGCGATCACGGATTCCTCGTGGTGGAGCCGAATTCCGCCTCGTGACGCCCGCGCACCTGGACAGGGCGTCGGCCGGCCGCGGTTCCAGGCGGTCCAGCACAACGCGAGGGCCGCGAAGCCACCTCGCCCGGCCCGAACGGGGCTGTGCACGAAGGGCGGCCTCGCCTCAGGGACCGTCCCGGCCCGGGCTGCCGCGGTGAACGCCCGATCAGGCGGCGCTGGTCCCGGCCCGGCGGACGAGGCCGGTGATCCCGCGGTACGCGGCGCCGAGCAGCAGGGCCTGGAACACCGCCGCGACGGCCACGCCCACCCACACCAACGGGCTCGACATGCCCAGGAACAGCAGCGAGGTCGGCGCGGTCACCAGGAAGCCCCACACCCCGGCGAGGCTCGCGTCCGGGTGCGGCACCAGGAACGTCATCACCAGCACCCAGGCCCAGACGGCGGCGACCAGGGCCAGGTAGCCCAGCGACACCGGGTTGACCAGCAGGCGGCGGAACGCCTGGATCGGGGATCGCTTCTGCTCGGTCATGCTGTTCCTCCTGGGCGAACGACTGCGAGCACTCATGATCGCCTCCTTCGACGCGGGACGCATGAGTAGTAGTACCCACTTCCCGCGCCGGTGGACGCCCCCGCCGGTCCCGGGACGTCCACCACCCTCGTGCCTCCCGACCCGCCCGCCGCGGGCCGAGGGGCGGTCAGGCCGTGGCGGCCTGCTCGGCGGCGCGTTCGGCGGCCTTCTCCTGGCGCCACTGCTCGTCGTTCTTGCCCTGGCGCCAGTACCCGGAGATCGACAGCCGGTCCTTGGTGACGCCGCGCTCGTCGAGCAGGTAGCGGCGCAGCTCCCGCACGAACCCGGCCTCGCCGTGCACGAAGGCGTGCACGTCGCCGGGCGGGAACTCCAGCTCCCGCACCGCGGTCGCCACGTCGTCGCCCGCCGCGCGGTGCAACCAGCGGACCTGCGCGTCGGCCTTGGTCGCCAGCGGCTGCTGCTCCTGCACGTCGTCCACCAGGACGACGGCCTGCGCCTGCGCGTCGGCGGGCAGCGCCTCCAGCGCGGCGGCGATCGCGGGCAGCGCGCTCTCGTCACCGACCAGCAGGTGCCAGTCCGCGGCCGGGTCCGGCGCGTAGGCGCCGCCCGGCCCCGCGAGCAGCAGCTCGTCGCCGACCGCCGCGTTCGCCGCCCACGGCCCGGCGAGGCCGGTGTCGCCGTGGTGCACGAAGTCGATGGTGAGCTCGCCCGCGTCGGCGTCGTAGTACCGGACCGTGTAGGTGCGGGTGCTGGGCCACTGCTCGCGGGGCAGCTCCGCGGTGATGACGCCCATGTCCAGCGGCTCCGGGTACGCCACGCCGGCCACCGGGAAGATCACCTTCACGTACGCGTCGGTGAACTCGTTGTGCTGGTAAGCCCGGATGCCGTCCCCGCCCGCCACGATGCGGATCATGTGCGGGGTGAGCTGTTCCTTGCGCAGCACTCGCAGCCGCTTGATCGGCCTGGGCTTGCCCGCTCCAGCCATTCGGCCCTCCTCATCGCGATTCGTCTCTCTGAGGCAAGGCTAACCTGACGATCCGCCTCGGGTGAACGGCCCACCGCCCCGGTCACCGGGACGAACGGGTTCCCCCGGGGTCGGTCAGCGCGATGACGGCGAAGGGACCGACGTCCCGGCGGACGAAGCGCGGGGAGTCGAACAGCGCCGGGTCGAAGCGCACGTCGTAGATCTGCACGTTGGGCTGGTGCGGGAACGCGTCGTGCGACAGCGTCAGGTGCAGCCCGTCGTCCTCGCGGCGCAGCAGGAACGCGTTCGGCGGCGGGTACGGGCTGCGGTGCAGCATCGCGGCGAGCTCGTCGGGCCCGGCGGCGCCTGCCCAGCCGCGGATCAGCGCGGCGCGCTCCTCGTAGTGCGCGAGCGGGTTGGCGTAGTGCGGGGTCTCCTGCTGGAAACCCCAGTAGGGCGCGAACGACATGATCGGGTGGTACGTGGTGAGCAGCGTGATCCGGGCGGGCGGGCGGCCGGTGGTTCCGGCGAGCGCGGTGGCCAGCTCGTCGTTCCACGCCCCGGGCTGCGCGGGGTCCTGCCTGCGCTGCGCGTTGGAGCCCGTCGGGTAGTAGTCCTCGTAGGCGGGACCCGCGGCCTCGGCGATGCTGGTGGCCAGCGCGGTCTCCACGGTGCTGATCGATCCGGCGAGGCCGAGCAGCACGGCGAGCGCCGCGACCCGCGCGCGCCACCGCTCCCGCAGCCGGGGCAGGCCGCGCCGCCACAGGTCGAGCAGTCCGAGCACGCCTGCGGCGGCGAGCAGCACCTCCAGCGCGGCGGTGGTGCGGAACGCGAGCAGCGTGGTGCCCGCCGCGACGGCGAGCGCGGAGAGCGCGAACCACGCGTAGGTGGCGCCGGTGAGCACGAGCAGCGCCGCCGCCGTCTCGTCGCGGCGGCACGCGAGCACCAGCCAGCAGAACCCGGCGAGGCACAGCGCGCCGAACGGGGTGGGTTCGAGGAACGGGAACGGCGGCACCGATTCCGCGGGCAGGTACCGGTTCGCCGCGCCCGCACCTCCGGCTCCGCCGAGCTTCGCGAGCAGGAACGGCGTCCACACCACCAGCGCCACCAGCCCGCCGATCGCGCCGACGGCGGCGAGCCGCAGCACCAGCGGGCCCGCGACCTGCCCTATCCGGTCACCGGCGCGGATGCGGGCGGTGGCGATGACGGCGGCCATCGCGACGAGCACGGCGGTGGCGAACGCGAGGTACAGCGCGTAGGTGATGGCGGTGAACCCGAGGAACAGCCCGATGCCGAGGTGCGCGGCCCGGTGCGGGTGCGCGCGGCAGCGCAGCACGTGCCAGGCGGCGACGGCGACGGGCGCGAGCCAGGCCACCGACATCCACGCGTAGGGCTCGTCGAAGCCGTGCAGGAAGCCGCTGAGCGTGGTGGCGACCGCGCACAGCACGGCGACCCGCCTGCGCACCACGGTGCTCCACAGGGTGAACGCGACGGCGGCGGTGACGGCGATGGTCAGCAGCGCGAACGGTTTGTACGCGGCCCACGCGGGCTGCCCGGTGAGGTCGGCGAACCGACCGCCCACCCAGAACCAGCCAGCCGGGTAGTAGGGCGCGATGCCCGGGTAGTTCATGTCCGCCGGCACCGGCGAGTCGGCGAGCCGGGTCAGGTACTGCATCCGGAACATCTGGTCGACGGACACGCCGCCGTAGTACAGCCGGGTCGGTTCCAGCGGCCAGGCGAGCACGGTGGTGGCCAGCGCGGGCAGCGCCACCCAAATCGCGGGCAGCCGCAGCCGGGCGGGGACGCGGTCGGCGAACCGGGCGCCGCCGAGCAGCAGCACGAGCAGCAGCGCGGCACCGGCGGTGGCGGCGAGCTCGGGCAGTTCGGTGGGTTCGCTGAGGCCGAGGCGGGCGAGGGGCAGCTGCACGGCGAGGCTCACCACCGCGGCGAGCACGACGGCCGCGGAGAGTTCGAGGATGAAGCGCTTCGGCCTGATCCGGAGCGAGCACTCCGCCCGTCCTGCGGCTTCGTCGGCGACTGCACCCATGATCAGGTGACTACACGTGTTCGAGACTCACCCGCAAGAGTGACGGAGGGAGTCGAGGGGTTTCCCGCGCCCCGCCCGGATCAGTCCGCCGCGAACCCGCGCGCCAACCGCGCGAACCCCGCGTCGAGGTGGTCGTGCAGGTCCGCCTCCTGATCGGCCCGGTGCCAGCACTGGATCGCCACCCGCAGCGCGGTCACCGCGGTCGCCGCCAGCAACCGCACGTAGGCGTCGTCCTGCGCCTCGCCGACGCGGCGGGACAGCCCGTCGGCCAGCGCCAGTTCCAGGTCCCGCGAGGCCAGCGCCACCCGGCTCACCAGCTCCGGGTGGTCGCGCAGCACCAGCGCCTGGTCGCGCCACGTGGGGGCGGCCATCGCGGTGTCGATCGCCTCGCCGAGCACGACGTGCACCACGCGCAGCAGCGGCTCCGCGCTCGGCCGGTCCACGACGCGCTGCGGAGTGCCCGCGATGGTCTGCGGGTCCCACGGGACCAGCACCTCCTCCTTCGCGGCGAAGTAGTTGAAGAAGGTGCGCGGGGAGACCTCGGCGGCGGCGCAGATGTCCTCGACGGTGACCGAGATCGCGCCGTGCTCGCGGAACAGCCGGACCGCGGCCTGCTGCAACGCCTGCCGGGTGGCGCGCTTCTTGCGCTCCCGCAGGCCTTCCGGCGCTGGTGGCGGGGCCTCGCCGGTCGCGTCGGGCGTCGTCGTTCTGGGCATCCTGGGCTACTCCTCGTGGATCCGTCGCGGCGGCCGCACGTCGGACCGACCATCGTAGTGCCGTGGCCGGTGCGGCCGGGTACTCCGCCCCTACCGGACAAAGCGCCACGACTCGGAGGAACTTTGCACTATCTGCATTCTTGCACCGGATGCAGCCACTGATACGCTCCCGGAGCCCGGATCTCCGCGACCTCGCCCGCCGCGCGCGGCGACCCGCACCGCCAGGCCCCTCCGCGGCCCGGCCGGGTCGATCCGCTCCGCGCAGCAGGCCGAGGACCGGGCGTTCCCGGCGGCGGCTCACCGATCCCGATCCGCCACCGGCCCCAGGCGCACGGGCTCACCCGCCCCCGCCTGCACACGACCGTCACCGAGACAAGGAGCAAGTCGTGCCCGAGCAGCAGCCGACATCGCTGGTGCGCACCCTGGCCTCGTCGCTGTGGTTCCCGCTGTTCTTCATCCTCGGCTTCGTGCTGTGCTACCTGCTGCCGTTCCACGCGCCTGCCCCGCACCACGTGCCGGTGGTCGCCGTCGGCGAACAGCTCGCGCAGCAGCTCGACGCGAAGTTCGCCGCGGCGCTGCCCGGCGGCGTGGACGTCACCGCCGTCCCGGACGCCGCCGCCGCGAAGGAGGCCATCACCGACCGCGAGGCCGTCGCCGCCTACGACCCGGCCAGCGGGCAGCTGTTCTACGCCAAGGCCAACGGCGCCGCGCTCGTCCAGTTCCTGCAGCAGATGTTCACGCCCGTCGCCGCCGCCACCGGGCACGCGCTGACGCCCGTCGACCTGGTGCCCACCGCCGCGGGCGACGTGATGGGCACCGGGCTGTTCTACCTGCTGCTGGCGATGAACATCCCGCCGTACGTGACGGTGATGGTGCTGCTGCGCGCGGAGCTGACCACCCGGCAGAAGCTGCTGTGCCTGGTCGGCGTCGGCGCGTTCGCGGCCGTGGTCTGCTACTCGGCCGGGCGTATCCTGAACGTGATCCCGCCGCACCCGATCGTGCTGCTGCTCGGGTTCATGCTCACCCAGGCGGTCGGCTGGACCACGTTCGGGCTGGTGCCGCTGGTCAAGCAGTTCATCCCAGGGGTGGCGATGTCGCTGTTCGTGCTGCTGAGCATGCCCTCCAGCGGCGGGGCCATCCCGAAGGAGCTGGTACCGCCGTTCTTCCAGTTCTTCCACCTGCTGCTGCCGCTGGGGCAGGCGGCCGATTCGATCCGCGGCGTCCTGTACTTCGACGGCGCCCGCTCCTGGCCGGGGATCACCGGGCTCGCCGTCTGGTGCGCGATCGGGGTCGGGCTCACCGCGGCGACCCAGTGGCACGCGAAGCGCAAGCGGGAGAACGATCCGGAGGCCGTGGCCGAGGCGGGCTCCTACGAGCACCGCGACGACGGGGACGCGATCGTGGATCCGACGTTCGAGCCGCCGCGCCCCGCCCACCACCGGACGCTGGCCGGCACGATCCGGCTGGCCGGGGACCGCCCCGCGCGCGGCGCGGTGGTGACGGTGACCGACGCGGCGGGCAACCAGCTGGCGCGGGTCGACGCCGACGTCGAGGGCTGGTACGAGGTGCACGACCTGCCGGACCGGTTCGTCACCGTGGTCGCCGCCGCACCGGGCGCGGCGCCCGCCGCGAGCCGGGTGTCGGTGCCCGCCGGGCGCAGCGAGCACGACTTCGCGCTCACCCCCACCGCCTCCGGAGCACGGCGCTGACGAGCGGGGCGGCCGATCCGCTCGGCCGCCCCTTACCCCTCCGCGGGCCCCGCGCACAAGAAGATCCCGATCACACGATCCGGCGGCGGCGCCCACCTTCCGCCGGAGCAAATCCGCTGATTTGATCTTCTCGGGAAAAAGGCTCCGGATTCCCCGCACCGCGGTGCACCCGACAGCAACCGCACCGTGCCAGATTCGTTGGATCCGGAGTACACCGCAGCGGCGCGGCTCGCGTGCACCGGACCCGCTCGACCGGGTCGGTGAACTCGACGTGCGGAGAGGACCCCATGAGCGCATCCGAATCCCCGCTGGTCGAGCGAATGGTCGACACCGACCGCTACCCCCTCGCCGATCCGGGCGGACCCGGCTGGGCCGAGGCCGTCGGCCGGGCCCGGCGGGACCTCGCCGAACACGGGTGCAGCGTGCTCACCGACTTCATCCGCCCGGAACTCCGCGACGAGCTCCGCACCGAGTGCGCCGCCATCGCCCCCGACGCGCACTACGACGTCGAGACCGTCAACGCCTACAACATCGACGTCCGCACCGAACTGCCGCCGGAGCACCCGGGCCGCAAGACCATGCGGCGCGGCAACGCGTTCGTCGCCCGCGACCAGATCCCCTCCGGCGCCATCATCCACCGCCTCTACACCGACGAGCGGTTCCAGCGGTTCCTCGCCGACTGCGTCGGCCTGCCGGTGATCCACCCGCTCGCCGACCCGCTGGCCGGGCTCACCCTCAACGTCGTCAACCCCGGCATGTCGCACCCGTGGCACTTCGACACCAACGAGTTCGCGGTGAGCATGCTGACGCAGGAACCCGAATCCGGCGGTGGTTTCGAGTACTGCCAGGACATCCGCTCCGCCGAGCAGGAGAACTTCGACGACGTGCGGGCCGTGCTGGACGGCGACGGCGAGCACCTGGTGCGCGGGCTCGCGCTGCGGCCCGGCGACCTGCAGCTGTTCAAGGGCCGGTTCTCGCTGCACCGGGTCACCGAGGTCGGCGGCACCCGCGCCCGGCACACCGCGATCTTCGCCTACAGCGAGCGTCCCGGCGTCATCGGCAGCGTCTCCCGCACGAAGCAGATCTTCGGCCGCGTCCTGCCCGAGCACCTGGCGGCCGCGGGCAACGCCGTGCGCGGCGACGCGCTGCTCGACTGACCCCCAGCCGCAGAGGAGCACGCCGGTGCAGTTCGACTCGACCGGGAAGATCACGCTCGACCACATCTACACCCGTCCCGATCCGCGGGACTTCGCGCGCACGCTGCACCCCCTCGACTACCGGATCCCGCAACTGGCCAAGCCGTACTTCGCCAAGTTCCTCGACGAGTACCGGCACACCCGCGGGGTGCCGGTGCCGACCGTCGTGGACGTCGGCAGCTCGTACGGGGTGAACGCCGCGCTGCTCCGGGCGGACGCGACGCTCGACGAGTTCTACGCCCGCTACACCGGCGACGCCGACGAGCTCGACCACGAGCGGCTGCTGGCCCGCGACCGGGACTGGCTGCGCGCCCGCGGCGAGCGGTGCGAGGCCCGGTTCATCGGGCTGGACACCGCCGGACCGGCGCTGGACTACGGGCTCGCCGCCGGTTACCTCGACGCGGCAGTGCACGCCGACTTCGAGACCCGGGAACCCGATGCGCGGCAACGGGACCTGCTGCACGGCGCCGACCTGGTGATCTCCACCGGCTGCCTCGGCTACGTCGGCGAGCACACCCTGCGCCGCATCGTCGACGCCGCCGGGCCGCGCAAGCCGTGGATGGCGCACTTCGTGCTGCGGATGTTCCCGTACGACGAGATCGCCGCCGCCCTCGCCGAGCTCGGCTACCGCACCACCCGCGTGGCGGACGTGTTCGAGCAACGCCGGTTCGCCTCCCCGCAGGAGCAGCAGCAGATGCTGGCGACGCTCACCGCCGCCGGCGTCGACCCGACCGGACTCGAAGCCGACGGGCGGCTCTACGCCGAGCTCCACCTGTCCCGCCCGCACGACTGACCGCACCACCAGCAAGCCGGACACCGGAAAGCCCGATCGCACTAGGATGACCGTGAACGACGACCACGACTGGTCCACCCGCACCTTCGGCAACGAGGACCGGCTGCCGCGTGTGCCGCTGCCCACCCTGGAGAGCAGCTGCGCCCGCTTCCTGGAGTGGTGCGCCCCGCTGCTCGACGCCGACCAGACCGCCCGCACCGAGCAGGCCGTCGCCGAGTACCTGCGGCCCGACAGCCCGGCCCGCGAACTGCACGCCGAGCTGCGGCGCTTCGACGCCGCCGAGGGCACGCACAGCTGGCTCGACCGGTTCTGGCCGTCGCGCTACCTCGGCAGGCGGGACCGGATCGCGCTCAACGCCAACTTCTTCTTCCTGTTCCAGGACTCCGAGCTGACGCAGGTGCAACGCGCCGCCGGGCTCATCGCGGGCGCCGTCGCGCACAAGCGGGCGGTGGACGCCGAGGAACTGCCGCCGGTGGTCCAGCGCGGCGCCGCCTCCTCCATGGAGCAGCACAAGTACCTGTTCTCCACCATCCGCATCCCCGGGGAGCAGCAGGACACCGTCCGCTCCCCGTACTCGGCCGAGCACCCCGGCCCGTCGGACGCCCGGCACGTCGTGGTGTTCTTCCGCGGCAACGCGTTCCGGCTCGACGTGCTCGCAGCCGACGGCACCCCGCACGACCTGGCCGACCTCGCGACCGGCCTGGAGGCCATCCGCGACGCCGGTTCCCAGCGCGCCCCGGTCGAGACCGCCGTCGGGCACCTGACCACGAAGGCCCGTGCCGACTGGGCGCACACCCGGCAGCGGCTGCTCGAACTGGGCAACGGCGACGCGCTGGAGACCATCGAGTCGGCGCTGTTCTGCCTGTGCCTGGAGGACTTCGCGCCCACCGACGTGCAGGAGGCCTGCGACCAGCTGCTGCACGGCGACAGCGGGAACCGCTGGTTCGACAAGGCTGTGTCGCTGGTGGTGTTCGAGGACGGCCGGGCCGGGATCAACGTGGAGCACTGCGAGCTGGACGGCACCACCATCCTCGCCTTCGTCGACGGGCTGCTGGATTCGACGCCGGAGCAGCACGCGGCGAACGCGGGCGCCCGCGCGCTCGGCGTCCCCGACTTCTCCCGCCTCGACTTCGTCCTCGACGACGCGCTGCGCGCCGAGGTGCGCGACGCGGCGGGCGCGTTCGCCACCTTCGCCGCCGGGACCTCCAACAAGGTCCTCGCCTTCGAGGACTTCGGCTCGGAACGGGCCAAGCGGCTCGGCATGTCCCCCGACGCGTTCGTGCAGCTGGCGTACCAGCTCGCCCACCACCGCACCAAGGGCATCGGCGCCACCTACGAATCCATCGCCACCCGGCAATGGCGGCACGGGCGCACCGAGGCGATGCGGGTCGTCACCCCGCAGGTCGTCGACTTCGTGCGCACCGTCGACGATCCGGACGCCGACGCGGCCGCGAAGACCGCGGCGTTCCGGGCCGCGGCCGAAGCACACGTGGCGCGCGCCAAGCAGTGCCAGGCCGGGGACGCGCCGGAACAGCACCTGTGGGAGCTGCAGCTGATCCAGCGCCGCGGTGGCGAGGCGGACGCGGCACCGCTCGCGCTCTACGACTCGCCCGGCTGGACGATCATGCGCGACGACTACCTGAGCACCAGCTCGGCGCCGTCGAAGAACATCCAGCACTTCGGGTTCGGCTCCACCAGCGGCAAGTGCATCGGGGTGGCCTACGTGCTGCTGCCCGACCGGTTGAACATCTACCTGAGCACGCCGCTGGCGGTGTCCGGAGAGATGTACAAGTTCGCCGACCACCTCCGCAACGCCCTACAAGAACTAGAAGACCTACTGATCACCGAGTGATGCCCCCGGATCCGACTGCGAGTCGGGGCAGGTGGCGGAACCTCAGCTGTCTTCTCGCTGCGGGATCGTTTTCACCGGTGGCTCCGCCACAGGAGAAAACGCTGTCCTCGCGAGAAGACAGCTGAGAACCCGCGGGCGGTCGCGCTGCGTGCTGGGTCGCCGCTCAGCGGCTTCGCCGCTGACGAGCGAAGGACGACGACACGGCTGGACGTGGAAGCGCCCCGGGCGAGCGGGTCGGCCGGGGCGCTTCGGGGTGGGTCAGGATTCGAGGAAACCGGCTGCGATGAGGGCGTTGCGGACGACGGCGGTCTCGGCCTCGTCGGCCTCCACCAGCGGCAGCCGCGGGCCGCCGACGCGGTGGCCGAGCAGGTTCAGCGCCGCCTTCACCGGGATCGGGTTCGTCGTCACCGACAGCGCCGCGAACAGGTCCTTCAGCGCGGCGTCCAGCTCGGCCCGGTTCTCCGGCTCGTCGATCATCCGCCGCATCTGCGGGCCGGCCACGTGGCTGGCCACCACGATGCCGCCGACGCCGCCCATGTCGAGGGCGCGCGCGAAGGTCTCGTTGTTGCCCGAGTAGACGCCGAGCCCGTCGATCAGCGCCAGGTTGTCGTCGTTGGCCTGCTTCACGTAGTCGACGCGCTCGATCTGGGCGAGCTCGGCGAGCAGGTCGTTCGGCACGTCGATCGCGGTGCGGGACGGGACGTTGTAGAGCACGACCGGCTTGTCGGTGGCCTGCGCGATCTCGGTGTAGTGCCGCACCAGCCCGCGCCGGTTCGGCCGGTTGTAGTACGGCGTCACCGACAGCACGCCGTCCACGCCGAGCTCCGTCACCCGCTCCGTCATCGCGCACGCCTGCGCGGTGTCGTTGGAGCCGGTCGAGCCGAGGATCGTGACGCCCTCGGGCCGTTCGGCGCAGGCGATCTCGACGAGCCGCAGGTGCTCCTCGTTGGTGAGCGTCGCCGCCTCGCCGGTGGTGCCGCAGACCACCACTCCGTCGGAACCGCTGTCGATCACGTGGTGCAGCAGCGCGACGAACGCGTCCTCGTCCACTTTCAGCTCGTCGTCGAACGGGGTGACGATCGCGGTGAGCAGGGTTCCGAGTGTGGTCGTCATGGCGCTGCCTTCCTCAAGTCCGTGTCGTTCGGCCGATCCCGGCGCCGGACCGTCGGAACCGCCCGGCCCGCCCGCATCGCTGCGCGGGGGCGCCGGTTCCGGCGTTCAGGTCTCGACCCACCGTCCCAGGGCGGCGCGTTCCGGGCACTTCGCCGCGGGGACGGGTGTCACCAGCATGAATCATCCGGGGCGGCGCGTTCGACGAGGGTGTGGGCGATGGCGGTTCCTCCGCCGGGGCGCCGGAGTTCCCGGACGATCTCCCGCCGAGCCCCGGGTTTCCGGGCGATCTCCCGCGCACGCGGGACCCGGCCGAAGTGCTCCCGCGCGATCAGCTCCCGGCCTGCTCGCCGGAGCCGTCCTGCTCGGGCGTCCGGTAGAGCGCCGCGTAGCGGGCGCGCTGCTGCTCGCTCATCCACTCGGCGGCCTCCTTGCGGACCCGGCGCGCGGTGCCGAGCGGATAGCCCTGCTTGAACGCGCGGTGCTCGCAGGTGAACTCGGCGTAGGCCATGCCGTACCAGACCGCGAGGATCGCGCCGCCCAGGATCGCCATCGCCTTGATCCACATCGGGCCGGGGACCAGCAGGAACAGCAGCCCCGGGGAGATCTGCACCAGGCTGCGCACCGCGTGGCGCAGCTGCCAGGTGCGAGCGGTGACGTCGTGCAGCACCCACTCGTCGTGCCGCGACGGCAGCTTGCCGCCGAACGCGTACCAGACCCAGCGCACCGGGTCGGGGCGCACCCGCTTCGCCTCGGTCACCGCGAACCGCCTCCCGTTCGGCCGTCCACACCTGGAACGACCACCCGATGTTTAACACGCTAATCATATGCCCGCTATATGTTAACGTGCACCCAGGCCGATCGGAAGGAACGCGATGAGCCCCGTCGAACCGGACCTGGAACTCGGCGACGACCCGCTGGCGCTGGACCGGCAGGTCTGCTTCGCGCTGTCGGTCGCGTCCCGCAGCGTCATCGCGCTGTACCGGCCGCTGCTCGAACCGCTCAACCTCACCCACCCGCAGTACCTGGTGATGCTCGCGCTGTGGGAGGCCGAACCGCGCTCCGTCAAGGACCTCAGCCACACCGTGCAGGCCGAACCGGCGACGTTGTCCCCGCTGCTCAAGCGCCTCGAAGCGGTCGGCTACCTCACGCGCAGCCGCAACGCGGGCGACGAGCGCTCGGTCACCGTCGGCCTCACCCCCGCCGGGCGCGAGCTCCGCGCCGAGGCCGAGAAGATCCCGCAGCAGATCGTCGACCGCCTCGGCCTGCCGCTGAGCACCCTCGAATCGCTGAACACCGCCCTGCGCGAGGTGATGGCCGCCGCCCAGCACGCCAAGGCGGCGCCCCCCGCGCGGTGAGTACCGTCTCCTCCGGGCACCGGAGCGGCGTCCCGGGCGCCGGCGCCTCGCTAGTCTCGCGGGATGAACGCCGCGCCCACCCCGCCCAAGGCCGAACTGCACGTGCACATCGAAGGCACCCTCGAACCCGAGATGGTCTTCGACCTGGCGCGGCGCAACGGCATCGAGCTCCCCCACGAGTCGGTCGCCGACCTGCGGGCGAAGTACCGGTTCAGCGATCTGCAGTCGTTCCTGGACATCTACTACGCGAACATGGCCGTGCTGCGGACCGAGGCCGACTTCCACGACCTGGCCGCCGCCTACCTGGACCGCTGCGCCGAGCAGGGCGTGCGGCACGCGGAGATCTTCTTCGACCCGCAGGCGCACCTGAAGCGCGGCGTGCCGATGGAGACCGTGATCGGCGGGCTGCACTCGGCGCTGGCGGACAGCGACGTGTCGGCCTCGCTGATCCTCTGCTTCCTGCGCGACGAGTCCGCCGAATCGGCGGCCGAGGCGCTGCGGCTGGCCGAACCTTTCCTGGACCGCATCGTCGGGGTCGGCCTCGACTCGGCCGAGGTGGGGCACCCGCCGTCGAAGTTCACCGAGGTGTTCGCCCGGGCCCGCGAACTGGGCCTGCGCGCGGTCGCGCACGCCGGTGAGGAGGGGCCGCCGGAGTACGTGCGGGAGGCGCTGGACCTGCTGGGCGTGCAGCGCGTCGACCACGGCATCCGCGCGCTGGAGGACCCGGAGCTGGTGGAACGGCTGCGCCGGGAGCGGATCCCGCTGACGGTGTGCCCGCTGTCCAACGTGCGGCTCGGCGCGTTCGCGGAGCTCAGCGGGCACACGCTGCCCGAGCTGCTGGCGCGGGGGCTGCTGGTGACGGTGAACTCGGACGACCCGGCCTACTTCGGCGGGTACGTGGACGAGAACTTCGACGCGGTGCGCCGCGAGCTGGGGCTGAGCACCGAGCAGCTGCGGGAGCTGGCGGCGAACTCGTTCCGCGCGGCGTTCCTCGACGAGCGGCGCCGGGACGAGTTCCTCGCCGAAGTGGCGGCCTGGACGCCCTGACCCGGGACGGTGCCCGGCCTCCCGGAGGAGGTCCGGGCACCGCCGCGCTCCGATCGCCCGGCCGATCACCCCGAGCCGGGCTCGGGCGACCTCCGGGGCGCGCTCACCGCGGCGGGGCGAGCACGACGGCCGAGTTGTGCCCGCCCATGCCGATGGAGGACTTCAGGGTGAGCCCGCCGTCGAACGGCGTCGGACCGTCCAGCAGCCGCGGATCGCCCGCCGCGTGCCGCGGCGCGGCCGGGACGAGGCCGTGCCGGTGGCCCAGCGCGGTGGCCGCCACCTCGACCGCCGACGCCGCTCCCTGGCAGTGCCCGGCGAGCGGCTTCACCGAGAAGATCTCGGTGTCCGCGCCCAGCAGTTCCGCGCAGAACCGCGCTTCGGCGCGGTCGCATTGCGCGGTGCCGGGGCCGTGCGCGTTGAGGTAGCGGATGTCGCCGCCCGCCACCCCGGCGTTGTCCAGCGCGTCCCGCACGCAGCGGGTCACCTCCGCCAGGTTCGGCTCGATCGAGGTGACGTGGTGCGCGTCGTGCGACATGGCGCCGCCGAGCACCCGCGCGTAGGCGTCGGGAAGGCCGCGGGACAGCACCATGCCGACCGAGGCCTCGCCCATGACGAATCCGCGGCTGCCTTCCTGGAACGGGCGGCAGGCGTCGAACGGATCGGTATCGGTGACCACGACGCCGAGCCGTTCGAAGTGCAGCACGTTCTCCGGGCTCGCCGACAGGTCGGTGGCCACGAAGACCACGTCGTCGACGATCCCGGCGTCCAGCCACGCCTTGGCGGTGAGCATCCCGGCGTTCCCCGACGCGCACATGGCGGAAACGTTCATGGCGGGTCCGTGGAATCCGAATTCCTTCATGAACGTCGACATCGGGGTGGAGGGCATCAGCGCCAGGTATTCGCGAACCGAGACCTGGCCGCCGCGGGACTGGTAGAACTCCCGCCACAGATCCACTTCACCGAGCACCACGGCGTGCAGCAGGCCGACCCGGCGGCCGGGTTTCCAGCCGCGTTCGCCGGCGTCCGCGATCGCTTCGCGGGCCGCCGAGCGCATCGCCCTGGCGAAGCGGCTCGGCCCGTCCGCGGGGTCGCCGCCGTCGGGCACGCGCGCGACCCAGGCGGTGCGGTCCTGGTCGGGCCCGTACCCGTCGACGAGGGTGGCGGCGAGCTTCGAGGCGGCCAGGCCGTCCCAGAGCTCGGCGCGACCCCAGCCGTAGCCGGTCACCGCGCCGATGCCGCCGATTTCGATTGCAGAGCGCTGCGGGTTCATCTGCTTCTCCTTCTCGCTTTCCGATCAATCGATTCCGCGTTCGCCGCACGAGTCGCGGCGAAGCGCGTTCGGAGCCGCCGCGAATCGCCCGCCGGGACCGGTGTCGTGAATCTCGCGGGACCGGCGGGAGAGGCGGATCACCGAGTCGGAGATCGAGCTACGCGCAGTCACTTGGTGCACCGCACCTACCAGCTCGATCCTCTTTAGAGTGAAACGAGAAGGCGGTCCTCGAAAACCATTAGTGTTTTTGAACTCGAATGACCACGCGAACGGGCCAACAGATCACTACTGACAACCCGCGGCGGATCACCTGCCGTGTTCGCCGCCGATCCGGCGCGGGCTTATGATCAGCGGGCTCCTCGGACGCACCCGCCACTCAGGACGGTTCACGAGCAGCGCACATGGGAAACTACGAGCATCCGGTCGGGGGCCTACGCCTCGCGGGGAGAAGGGGAGGGCGCTTCGCTGTTCGAGAGCGGAACGACATGGCGTGGACGGCGGTGGAGCGGTTGCGCAGTACGTGCACAAGATCTGTCTCCTGGATGATCGATGGTTGACCCGGTGGTCTCGCACTCGAAGAACTCCGAGCTGGACCGCGAGTTCCTCGACCTCGCGCTGGCCGCCAGCGGCGCGGTCCGCTGGTCGCTGCGCCTCGACGACGACGGTCTCGTCTGGACCTCCGGCATGGACGCGCTGCTGGGCCTGCCCGGGGCCGACGAGGACTCGCTGCGCGCCCGGCTGCGCGAACTCCTCGAACCGATCGCGCTGTCCGCCCGCACCGCCGCCGAATGGCACGACCTGGACCTCGAACAGCGCCTGCCCGCCTCGGACGGCGGCACCCGCTTCGTGCACTTCCACGCGCGGCGCCACCGCGAGGAGGGCGAGGCCGAACGGCTCATCGGCGTCGCGGCCGACGTCACGCGCGTGCACCAGGACCGGCAGACCCTCACCGACCTCGCCGACCGGTACCGGCTGCTGGTCGAGCTGAGCCCGGACGCGATCTGCGTGCACCAGGACGGCGTGGTCCGCTACGCGAACTCGGCGACGCTGGGCATCCTCGGCACCGACAGCACCGACCGGGTGGTCGGTCGCGCCATCACCGATTTCGTGGAAGCCGACTCGGTACCGATGATGCGGGCGCGGCTGCGGACCTTGACGTTCCCCGGCGCGCGGACCAAACCGGCCGAGGCCGCGCTGCACCGGTTCGACGGCAGCCGCGCCCCCGTCGAGGTCGTCTCGGTGCTCACCACCTGGGAAGGCCGTCCCGCGCTGCAGGTCATCCTGCGCGACATCACCGACAAGAAGGCCGCCGAGACGAGCCTGCGCTACCAGGCGGCGCTGGTGCAGCACGTCAGCAACGCCATCATCGCCACCGACCGGGACTCGCTGGTCACCAGCTGGAACCCGGCCGCCGAAGCGGTCTACGGGATCTCGGCGGACCAGGCCATGGGCCGCCCGGTGGACGAACTGGTCGGCGCCCGGCTGAGCCCGGCGGAACTGCTCGCCGCCGGCGGGGTCACCGAGGCGCTGCACCGGCGCGGCGACGGCAACGCGCTCATCGTGCGGGTCACCGTCTCCGAGATGGACGACGGCTACGTGCTGGTGTGCGCCGACGAGACGGCCCGCCGCCGCGCCGAGCGGACCTTCGCCACCGTCATCGACGCGCTCGACGAAGGCGTGCTGGTGGTCGCCCCCACCGGGATCATCGAATCGGCCAACCCGGCGGCGCAGCGCATCCTCGGCGCCCGGCCGAGCGAACTGGTCGGCATGGACTCCGAGTGGTGGCCGATGTTCGACGAGAACGGCGACCGCGCGAGCGGCGACACCCGGCCGTCCACGGTCACGCTGCGCACGGGGAAACCGGTGAACTCGCAGGTGATGCGGGTGCAGCGGGACGACGGCGAGAGCGTGTGGCTCGCGATGTCCTCCCGCGCGCTGAACCCCGACGACCGGCCGCCGCACCGGGTGCTGGTGTCGTTCAGCGACATCACCGAGAGCCTCGCCGCCCGCGAACGCCTGGAGCACGAGGCCACCCACGACCCGCTGACCGGGCTCGCCAACCGCACGCTGGTGCTGCGCCACCTGGACTCGGCGGTGAACTCGCCGGACCGCACCGAGCCGCTGGCGGTGCTGTTCGTCGACCTGGACAACTTCAAGATCGTCAACGATTCGCTGGGGCACGGCGTCGGCGACGAGGTGCTGCGCAACATCGGGCAGCGGCTGGTGCGCGCCACCAGCGACCAGGAGCTCGTCGGCAGGCTCGGCGGCGACGAGTTCGTGGTCGCCACCCAGGACTCGCCGGACCACGACGACCTGCGCGCCCGCGCGGACGAACTGCTGCGCACCCTCACCGAACCGACGCACGTGGACGGCATCCGGCTGCACGTGGACGCCAGCGTCGGCATCGTCGTGTCCCGGCCCGGCGACACCCGCTCCGCCCAGGACCTGCTGCGCGACGCGGACGTGGCGATGTACCGGGCGAAGGCGCAGGGCCGCGGCCGGTACGCGTTCTTCGACGTGGAGCTCCGGGAACGCGTGCAGCGGCACATGCTGCTGGAGCAGGAGCTGCGCCACGCCGTGCCGCGCGGCCAGCTGTGGGTGGCCTACCAGCCGGTGGTGGAGCTGGCGTCCGAGCGCATCGTCGGCGCCGAAGCTCTGCTGCGCTGGACCCACCCGGAGCACGGTGCCGTCTCCCCCGCCGAGTTCATCCCGCTCGCCGAGGAGAGCGACCTGATCAACGAGGTCGGCGGGTTCATGCTCCGCACCGCGACCCGCGAGTTCGCCGAGCTGCGGCGGGAGCACGGCGCGGAACTGCAGATCAACGCGAACCTCTCCCCCCGCCAGCTCGGCGACCCGCGGCTGCACGACACGGTGCGGGCCGCGCTCGACGACGCCGGGCTGCCCGCGGGCTCGCTGTGCCTGGAGGTCACCGAGAACGCGCTGATGCTGGACGCGACCTCGGCGGTGCGGATGCTGCGCGGGATGCGGAAGCTGGGCGTGTTCCTGGCGATCGACGACTTCGGCACCGGCTACTCCTCGCTGGCGCAGCTGCGGCGGCTGCCGCTGGACACGCTCAAGATCGACCGGTCGTTCGTGGCCGAGCTCAGCGATTCCGACGACGTGCAGGCGATCGTCACCAGCATCGTGGCGATGGCGCACGCGGTGGGGCTCACCGTGGTCGCCGAGGGCGTGGAGACCGCGGAGCAGCTGGACATCCTGCGGCGCATCGGCTGCGACCACGGCCAGGGCTTCTACTTCGGCAAACCGGCCCCGCTGGCCGACTTCGCCTCCCTCCGCGGCATCGCCGCGCCCTGACGGGCGCCGTTGCCCGGCTCCCGCCGCGGGTTCGCCGCTGACGGGGGAACGACGAGATCCGCCGCGCGAGCCCGATCCCGCGAGGCGCGGAGGGGCGGTGTTCGCGGCCGCGCCAAGGGTTGCGATCAGGTAGATGCGAAACCTCCGCGCGGGGGGGGGGGGGGGGGGGGGGGGGGGGGGGGGGGGGGGGGGGCGCGCGGGCGGCGGCGGCGGGCCGCGGCGCGCGGGTGAGGACGAGCCCGCGCCCGCCGACTAGCATCGCCTCGACGACGACGGCGAGGA
>NZ_JAIUJZ010000061.1:0-33340 GCF_020176775.1 Saccharopolyspora sp. 6M | reverse complement strand
GGTGATCAGCGTCGTCGAGGTGGACAGGACCAACCGCTCGGTACGGGCCGCCAGATAACCGAGCATCGTCGTCGGCGAACTCGGCACGAACGGCGGGTTGTGATGCTCACCGGTGGCGAACACGTCCAGACCGACCTCCTCGGCGTGCTGCGCGATGCGCACCATCGCCTGGATGCGTCCCGCTTCGGTGGGTACCGCGCCCGTGGTCGGGTCGGGAGTCACGTCCCCCACGCTGAAGATGCCGAACTGCACTGCGCCCTCCTCACCTCGCCGGCCGTCCTGTTCGCCGGTGCACCCGCTGGAACATCGTTGAAGTTTTAACTATTCCATGCCGGTCCACCGCAGCCGTTCACGGCGGCGCCGATCACACTCGGCCACACAGACCGGAATGGAGCGTTTACAGTCCGTGCCCGCCGGACCATAGTTCTAGGCGCACGCGCGGACGCCGACCCCTGGAGAGACGATCATGCAGAACAGGCTCGCCCGCACGGTGCGGACGGCGCTGCTCATCGGGGCGGGAATCGCCGTCACGCTGGTCCTCGTCCCCACCGCCATCAGCATCGGAACCGGCGGTTACCTGCCCGGGTTCCTCCGCCCGCTCGCCGCCGTCCTGTGGCCACTGGTGATCGTGTTCCTGCTCTTCGGCGCCGCCCTCGCCGGGTGGGAACGCATCACCAACACCGACAAGCCCGTCACCGCCCGGCGGCTCAACACCCCCTCCAACCGGGAGCGGTCGGTGCACAGCGCCGAGCGGTACGCCCGCGAACGGCTCAACGGCTCGCTCGCCGCCCACGTGGCCGCGCTGGTCGACGGCGACGAGGTGCCCGCCACCGTCGCCCGGCCCGCCGACGTCGTCGTGCAGAACAGCGCGGGCAAGAAGGCGAAGCTGCCCGCGGGCGCCGACCTGCCCGGCACCCTCGACGAGGCGAACGGCTCGCTGCTGGTCCTCGGCGCACCCGGCTCCGGCAAGTCCACCCTGCTGCTGGAGCTCACCCGCGCGCTCGCGCTGCGCGCCGCGGGCGACCCGAAGCGGCCCATCCCGCTGATCGTCGACCTCGGCTCCTGGGCCATGTCCGGGTGGCGCTGGGACGACCGCAGGCCCGCGCCGCCCACCGACTTCGGCAAGTGGCTGCTGCGCGAGATCGAACGCCGCTACAACATCCACCCGTCGCTCGGCCGGATCTGGCTGGAGCAGCGGCGCATCGGCCTGATGCTCGACGGGCTCGACGAAGTGCCGCCCGAATACCAGGAACGCTGCGTCACCGCGATCAACAAGCTGCGGGACGAGTTCGACGTCCCCGAGATCGTCGTGTGCTGCCGCAGCACCGACCACGAAGCGCTCACCGAGCCGCTGCAGCTGAGCAACACCGTCACCATCAACCCGCTCACCCGCAAGCAGGTCGTCGAGTTCTACACCCGCATCGGGCGCCGCGTCGACGGCATCCGCAGCGCCGTGCGCACCGACCCGCAGCTGCCGGAACTGCTCGACTCGCCGCTCATGCTGAGCCTGATGGCACTGGCCCACCAGGACCGGCCGCCGTCGGAGGTCCGGCTCAGCGGGACCCCGGCCGAACGGCGGCGCCAGGTCTTCGACGCCTACCTCACCGCGGTCCCCGCCCAGCACGCCGACGAACTCGGCTACCCGGCGGAGAAGGTGCTGCGCACGCTGCGGTTCCTCGCCCGCGTCTCGGCGAGCCCGCTGTGCAACGACCTCACCGCCCGGACCCGGCTGCCCAGCCTCGTCGCGTGGGCCAAGTACCTGCCCTCCAGCACCGTGGTGCACGTGTACGCGCGGGGGCTGCCCGGGGTGCTCGCCGGCGCCGTCACCGGCGTGACGCTGGCGATGGGGATGCTGCTCGGGCCCGCGGCAGCGCTCGTCACCGCGGCGCTGCTGGTGGGCTACATCGCCTTCCTCGACCACCTCTCCGGGCTGCCGTGGCTGCGGCCCGCGCAGCTGGCGCGCACCGTGCCGCAGGGCTGGACGACGGCCGCCTGCGGCTACGTGCTCGGGCTCGTCGTGAGCCTCGCGCTCGTCGGGCTCACCACGCCCGCCACGAGCTGGCTCGCCGCGCAGCCGTGGTGGATCGGCGTGCCGGTGGTGGTCCTCACCGCGTTCCTCACCATCATGAGCGCCGTCGAGGCCTGGTCGAAGATGCCCGGCAACAGCGCCGCGCTCGGCGCCGCCGGGGCCGGGGTGGTCGGGGTGACCACGATCTGGCTCGGACCGCAGGAGATGCTCACCGCGATGGGCATCGGCGTGGTGCTCGGCATCGTCGCCGGGCTGACCACCGCGGCCCGCGACGAGGTGTGGTGGCAGTTCGGCGACGACCAGTACGCGGAGTTCGACGGCAAGGGCTCGGCGTGGCTGAAGAACTCGGCACCGGTGGCCGCCGCGGCCGGGCTGATCGGGGTGGTCCCGGTGCTGTTCACCGGGACGCTGCTGGACGAGCGCGCCTTGGACGTCGCCATCGGCGTACTGGTCGCGGGCCTCGCCGCACCCGCCGCCTGGCACGCCGACATGTTCCCGTTCGACACCGCGAAGAACGCGGGCGCCGAGTGGCTGGCGCGGGCGATGGCGCTCAGCGAGCTGCCGGTGCGGCGGGCGCGGCTGCTGCGCGGGCTGGCCGGGTGCAGCCTGCTGTCCAACGTGGACGGTGGCTACCGGTTCACGCACGTGGCGCTGCGGGACCACCTGCTGGGCTACGAGCGGAAGCCGGGGAAGAAGAAGGACGCCGCGGCGGCCGACGACCCGGACGGGACGGCCGGCTCCGAGCCCGCGACCGCCGACGCGGCTCCCGCGGACGCCGAGCCCGGGTCCGGCGCGGCGAGTTCGGAGACCGCCAAGACCTGACGGTGGCGATGCCGCCCGCCGCGCACGATCCCCGGACGGCGCGCGGCGGGTCCTTGCCACACCCGCCCGCGCCTCCCCGGCACACCGCGATCGCGCGGCACCGGACTCGACGCACCGCCGTCGGCACCAATTCGCTACCCCGAATGGAGCAGTGATCGCGGAGGGGATACTCTCTGTGCTCGATCAGCACGTTGAGTGCCCGACCCGGAGGGATCACCTTGCCCACCTTGGCGCCACCCGCCCTCACCTACCACGTGACCTGCGACGACCTGCACGGATGGGCCGCCGTGTACCGCGACGGCGAGGCAGGCCGCGAGTTCCTCGGCTTCCAGCGGTTCGACGAAGAGGCCCTGCGCTTGCTGCGCGCGAACCCGACGGCGACCCGCGGGGACGACGGCATGCTCCGCTGCGCCATCCCCGCCTGAAGGCCGCGCACCGCGGACCCGGTGACCGGGGCGGGCGCACGATGTCAACAACGGCTGACTTGCCGGTGGCGCTTCCGCCGGCGTTCCGGTCAACGGGGGTTGACTTGCCCCGCCCCGCGGGCTCCGCCTGGCGCGGGTCGTCAGAGGAGGGCGAGCAGGGCACCCAGCGCCGGGTTGTCGTTGGCCCGGCGCCACGCGAGGTGCAGCTCCACCGGTTCCGGATCCGGGAGCGCCACCGGCCGCAGCACCACCCCGTCGAAGCGCAGCAGCGTCGCCGTCGACGGCACCAGCGCGATACCCAGCCCGGCGCGCACCAGCGCCAGCACCGTGTGCACCTGGCTCACGTGCTGGGTGTAGCGCGGCGAGACGTGCGCCTCGCGGAACACGCTCACCAGCAGCTCGTGGAAGTAGCGGGCCTCCGTCGGCGAGTACATCACCACGTCGGCGGCGTCGAAGTCCGCCGGGCTCAACCGCTCCGCAGCGGCCAGCGGATGCCCCGCGGGCAACGCCGCCAGCAGCGGCTCGGCCAGCAGCCGCCGGGAATCCAGCTCCGGGCGGGTGATCGGCGGCCGCACCAGCCCCAGGTCCAGCGCGCCCGAGGAGAGCATGTCCAGCTGCTCGCGGGTCACCAGCTCGCGCAGCACCACGTCCACGTGCGGCAGCCGCTCCCGCGCCGTCTCCAGCACCCCGCCGAGCTTCCCGTAAGCCGAGGTCGCGGTGAACCCGACGCGCACCACGCCCGCCTCACCGCTGGGCACCCGGCGCACCGCCAGCGTCGCGTTCTCCGCCTCGTGCAGCAGCCGCCGCGCATCGCGCAGGAACGCCTGCCCCGCCGGGGTCAGCCGCACCGCGCGGCCGCTGCGGTCGAACAGCCGCACCTGCAGGTCCCGCTCCAGCAGCTGGATCTGCCTGCTCAGCGGCGGCTGGGTCATCCGCAGCCGCGCCGCCGCCCGCCCGTAGTGGAGCTCTTCGGCCACCGCGACGAACCCGGAGAGCTGGTTGAGGGTGAACATGCTCGCCTCCCGCGTGCGATGCCTTTCGAGCATCGGACGATGCTCGATCGGAGTTGGACACGCATCGGTCGGGGATCTTAGTGTCACCGCTGGCGGGATGTGCGCGCCGCCAGGCCGTGCCCCCGCTCCCGCACCGCCCGGATCGAGGAGGACCCACCGCATGACCACAGGCACCACCGCCACCGACCTCACCGGGCGGATGCTGATCGCGGGCACCCCCGTGTTCGGCGACGGCGAGCAGATCCGCGCGATCGACCCGGCCACCGGCGCCGAACTCGAACCGGCCTACGCGCACGGCGGCGACGCCGAGGTGGCGCGCGCGTGCGCGGCGGCGGACGAGGCCTTCGAGACCTACCGCGCCACCACCTTCGAGCAGCGCGCGGTGTTCCTGGAGACCATCGCCGACAACATCGAGGCCATCGGCGAAACCCTCTCCGCCCGCGCCCACGCCGAGAGCGGCCTGCCGCTGGCCCGCACCACCGGCGAACGCGGTCGCACCACCGGGCAGCTGCGGCTGTTCGCGCAGGTCGTGCGGGAGGGCAGCTTCACCGGGGCGCGCATCGACCCGGCGCAGCCGGACCGCTCCCCCGCACCGCGCGCCGACATCCGGCAGCGCAAGATCCCGCTGGGCCCGGTCGCCGTGTTCGGCGCCAGCAACTTCCCGCTGGCCTTCTCCGTCGCCGGTGGCGACACCGCCTCCGCGCTCGCAGCGGGCTGCCCCGTGGTGGTCAAGGCGCACGACGCGCACCCGGGTACCAGCGAGCTGGTGGCGCGCGCCATCAGCGACGCCGTCGCCTCCTGCGGGCTGCCTGCGGGTACCTTCTCGCTGCTGTTCGGCAGCGGCCGCAGCCTCGGGATCTCGCTGGTCACCGATCCGCGCATCCAGGCCGTGGGCTTCACCGGTTCCCGCGGCGCCGGGCTCGCGCTGACCGCCGCCGCGCAGCGCAGGCCGCAGCCGATCCCGGTGTACGCGGAGATGAGCAGCATCAACCCGGTCTTCCTGCTGCCCGGGGCGCTCGCCGCGCGGGCCGCGGAGCTCGGTGGCGAGTTCGTCGGCTCGCTCACGATGGGGTCCGGCCAGTTCTGCACCAACCCCGGCCTGGTCATCGCGGTCGACGGGCCGGAGCTGACCACCTTCCTGGACAGCGCGGCCGAGGCGGTCGGCGCCGCCACCCCGACCCCGATGCTCACCCCGGGCATCGCCCGCGCCTACGAGTCGGGCGTGCAGGCGCTGGCGGACAAGGGCGAGGTGACCGTGCTGGCCCGCGGCCGGGAATCCGACGCGCCGCACTCCTGCCGGGCCGCGCTGCTGGCCACCGACGCCGAGTCGTTCCTGGCCGGGGACGGGCTGGACGACGAGGTGTTCGGCTCGTCCTCGCTGGTGATCCGCTGCCGCGACGCCGCCCAGGTCCGCGAGGTCGCGGCCGGGCTGGAAGGGCAGCTCACCGCCACCGTGCACGCCACCGCCGCGGACACCGCCGAAGCGGGCGCGCTGCTGCCCACCTTGGAGCGCACGGCGGGCCGGATCCTGTTCAACGGCTGGCCCACCGGCGTCGAGGTCGGCCACGCGATGGTCCACGGTGGACCGTTCCCGTCCACTTCGGACTCGCGGACGACCTCGGTCGGCACGCTGGCCATCGACCGGTTCCTGCGCCCGGTGGCCTACCAGGACCTGCCCGCGGAGCTGCTGCCGAGCGTCCTCGCCGACGGCAACCCCGAGAGGGTCTGGCGCCGGGTGGACGGCGAACTCGGCAAGCACTGACCCCGAGCACCGCAGCGGGGGGCCCCGCCACGAGCGGAGCCGGGCGCTGTTCACGTCGCGGACCGGGGGGGATCACGACGGGTGCGGACGTGCGGCGCGCCCCGGGACCACGACCGTCCCGCGCGGCTCCGCCGCCCGCCCCGCCACGGGAGCGATCAGGAGCCGGAGTCCTCGCGGGACTTGTTCTTGATGCGGGCGGCCTCCTTGCGGACCTCGGCCTGGGTGGCGCGCTCGTGCTGCAGCCAGTCGGGGTTCTCCGCCTTGAGCGCCTCGATCTGCTCGGTGGTGAGCGCCTCGGTGATGCCACCGCGGGCGAGGCCGCTGTTGGACACGCCGAGCCGGGCGGCGACCACCGGGCGCGGGTGCGGGCCGTTGCGGCGCAGCTCGCGCAGCCACTCCGGCGGGTCGGTCTGCAGGGCGTTGAGCTCGTCGCGCGAGACCACGCCCTCCTGGAACTCCGCGGGGGTGGCTTCGAGGTACACGTTCAGCTTCTTCGCCGCGGTCGCGGGCTTCATCGTCTGGGGGGTCTTGTGCGACGTCATGGGCCCAGGGTATCGACCCGGCCCCGCGGTACCTGCGGTGACGCCCGGTAGCCTGGCCCGGTGGCAGGCTCGGTCGGATCGTCGTCGTTCACCCTCGCGTACGTGCCCGGGGTGACCCCCGGCAAGTGGGTGCGGATCTGGAACGAACGGGTTCCGTCGGTGCCGCTGCACCTGGTCGCCACCCCGGCGGCCGCCGCGGCCGACCTGGCGCGCGGCGGCGAGTTCGACGCGGCGCTGCTGCGGCAGCCGACCGACCGCGACGGGCTGCACGCGATCCCGCTCTACACCGAGACGACCGTGGTCGTGGTGCCGAAGGACCACGTGATCACCGCGGCCGACGAGGTGGGGCCCGCCGACCTCGCCGACGAGATCGTGCAGCACCCGCTGGACGACACCCTCGGCTGGGAACGGCCGCCGGGCCGACCCGCCTTCGAGCGGCCCGCGAACACCGGTCTCGCCGTCGAGCTCGTCGCCGCGGGCGTCGGCCTGCTCGTCGTCCCCCAGTCGCTGGCCCGGCTGCACCACCGCAAGGACCTCACCTACCGGACGCTCACCGACGTCCCGCAGTCGCGGGTCGCGCTGTCGTGGCCGGAGGAGGAGACCACCGACCTGGTGGAGCAGTTCATCGGGATCGTGCGCGGCCGCACGGTGAACAGCACCCGCGGGCGCCAGGAGCAGACGCCGAAGCAGCCGGCCGCCAAGAAGCAGCCCGCGGCGAAGAAGCCGCCCGCCCCGAAGCCCGGCCGCGGCAAGGGCGGCCCGCGCCCCGGCGGCGGGCGCGGCAGGCCGCGCCGCCGGTCCTGACCCCGGCGGCCGATCGCGCAGCGCAGCGACGGCCCCACCACGCCCGGAGCGCGGCCGACTCCCCCTGATGGCGGGTCGCCGGAACCCCCGACAGGTCCCGTGCCGCCGCCGGACGGCCGGACAACCGGCACCGTCGATCGGTCCTTGCGGAGCCGAGCCGCCCGCCCCTAACGTTCAGGAAAGCGCTTTCCTGCATCACGCCCGGAAGCGCCGGACCAGCTCGTCCGACCGGGGTGCGACGAAGCACCCTCGACCAGATCGGAACCGTCCACAATGAACTCATCGCGAACGAGATCTCCCCGCCGCGCACTGGTGACCGCGCTCGCCGCCGTCGTGCTGCCGATCGGCTCCGCCGCACCCGCCACCGGATCCCCCGCCGAACCGGCGCGGGCCGGGACCGCGTCCGCCGAGACCCGCGCCGCCGAACCCGGCCGCGCCGCGATCAGCGTGCGCTCCGGCGACGACAACTTCGTGTCCTGGCGGCTGTTCGGCACCGACCCGGCGGGCACCACCTTCGACGTGTACCGCGACGGCACCAGGATCACGCCGGAACCGCTGACCGGGACCGGGCTCCTCGACCGCGGCGCGCCCGCCGACGCCCGCTACGAGATCGCCCCGAACGGGCAGCGGGCCGCGGCGAGCACCGCACGCGCCTTCGCCGCCGACCACCTCGACATCCCGCTGGACGTGCCGGACGGCGGCACCACCCCATCCGGCGAGGACTACACCTACAGCGCCAACGACGTCGGCGTCGGGGACCTCGACGGCGACGGCGAGTACGAGTACGTCGTCAAGTGGGACCCGTCCAACGCCAAGGACAACTCGCAGGCCGGGTACACCGGCCCGCCCCTCCTGGACGCCTACCGGCTCGACGGGACCCGGCTGTGGCGCATCGACCTCGGGCGCAACATCCGCGCGGGCGCGCACTACACCCAGTTCCAGGTGTACGACTACGACGGGGACGGTGCCGCCGAAGTCGCGGTGAAGACCGCCGACGGCACCGTGGACGGCACCGGCTCCGCGCTCGGCGACGCGGACGCCGACCACCGCAACGGCGACGGGTACGTGCTGGACGGCCCCGAGTTCCTCACCGTGTTCGACGGCACCACCGGCGCCGAGCGGCACACCGCGGACTACGTCCCGGGGCGCGGCGACCCGGCCGACTGGGGCGACTCCTACGGCAACCGGTGCGACCGCTTCCTCGCCGCCACCGCCGAGATCGATGGACTGCCCGTGCTCATCGAGGCGCGCGGCTACTACACCCGTTCCGTCATCACCGCGTGGACCTTCGACGGCGAGCTGACTCCACTGTGGACGTTCGACAGCGATGAGGCGGGCGAGGAGTACGCCGGGCAGGGCAACCACAACCTGTCCATCGCCGACGTCGACGACGACGGGAACGACGAGGTCGTCTACGGCGCGATGGCGATCGACGACGACGGGAACCCGTTGTGGAACACCGGGTTCGGCCACGGCGGCGCGCTGCACGTCGGCGACTTCGACCCGGACCGGCCCGGCCTGGAGGTGTACAAGGTCGACGAGAACTCCGACCAGTCCGCGTCCTGGCTCGCCGACGCCGCCACCGGCGAAGTGCTCTGGCAGACCGACCCCGCCGGCGACAACGGGCGCGGCGTCGCGGGCGACATCTGGGACGGCAACCCCGGCGCCGAGTTCTGGTCCGCCGCCGACGACCGGCTGCGCGACGCCGCGGGCGAGGACGTCGGGCCTCGGCCCGGATCGATGAACTTCCTGGTGTGGTGGGACGGCGACACCAGCCGCGAACTGCTCGACGACACCCACATCGACAAGTACACCGGCGACGGCACCCAACGCGTCCAGGACTTCGACGGCGTCGCCTCCAACAACGGCACCAAGGCCACCCCCGCGCTGTCGGCGGACCTGATGGGCGACTGGCGGGAGGAGGTCGTGTTCCGCACCGAGGACAGCAGCGCGCTGCGGATCTTCAGCACCACCGAACCCACCGAGCTCAGCCTGCCCGGGCTGATGGAGGACCGGCAGTACCGGCTCGCCGTCGCCTGGCAGAACACCGCCTACAACCAGCCGCCGCACCCCAGCTACTCCCTGGCGGACGCGGCGGCGCGGCGCACCGGAGACCCGCTGCCCTGATCCCGGCGCGGGGTGGTCGCGCCCGCGATCACCCCGCACCCGCCGGATCCGCCCCGCCAGGGCGGTGCCCGGTGCGACACTGCTCGGACCGGACGAATCGAGGCCGACCATGCCGGAACCCGCCACCACCGCGCTCGGCCGGGCCGGAGCCCGGCTGCTGCGCTCCCGGGCGCTGATGCGCGCCCCCGTCCTGCTGTACCGGGCCCGGCTCGGCGTCCTGCTCGGGCCGCGGCTGCTCCTGCTGGAGCACGTGGGCCGCAACTCCGGGATCGCCCGGCGGGTCGTGCTGGAGGTGATCGCGCACCCCGGACCGGGCGTCCACGTCGTCGCCTCCGGCTTCGGCGCCCGCGCGCAGTGGTACCGCAACGTGGTGGCGAACCCGCGGGTTCGCGTGTCCACCGGCCGCCACCGCGACCGGCCCGCCACCGCGCGGCTGCTCACCACCGCCGAGGCCGACGCCGTGCTCGCCGACTACGCGCGGCGGCACCCGCGGGCGTGGGCGAAGTTCAAGGACGTCCTGCACGGCACCCTCGGCGAGGAGGTCACCGAGCGGGACACCCCGCTGCCGATGTTCGAACTCCGGCAGCGCTGACCGGTCACGGCTTGCGGGCGACGGCGCCGTACATGGCGATGTCGGCCTCGTCCAGCGACAGGTGCTCGTCGTCGTCCGGGCGCCACCGGTGCATCTGCACCAGGCCCGGCTCGACCAGCTCCAGCCCGTCGAAGAACCGCGCCGCCTGCGCCTGGCTGCGCAGCCGCATGGTCTCGCCGTGCTCGTGGTAGACGTCGGCGACCCGGGCCAGCGCCTCGGGGGCGAAGTCGTCGGTGCCGATCGTCGCGGCCAGGTAGCTGCCGGCGGGCAGCGCGTCGACGATCCGGCGCGACACCGCCAGCGCCTCGTCGTCGTCCTCGATGAAGTGCACGATCCCGATCAGCATCAGCCCGATCGGCCGGTCCAGGTCCAGCGTCTCCCGCAGTTCCGGTGCCGCCAGCAGGGATTCGACCTGCCGCATGTCCGACTCGACGTAGGCGGTGCGGCCCGCCGACGCGCTCGACATCAGCGCGCGGGCGTGCGCGAGCACGATCGGATCGTTGTCGGTGTAGACGACCCGCGAATCCGGGGCGACCTCCTGCACGACCTCGTGCAGGTTCGGCTGGGTGGGGATGCCGGTGCCGATGTCGAGGAACTGGCGGATGCCGCACTCCCGGGCCAGGAAGCGACCCGCGCGGTGCATGAAGGTGCGGTTGGCCCGCATGTGCACCCGCAGCGCGGGCCACACCTCCAGGGTGGCTTCGGCGGCGGCCCGGTCGACGGCGTAGTTGTCCTTGCCGCCGAGGATGTAGTCGTAGATCCGGGCGCCGTGGGCGCGGTCGGTGCGCAGATCCACCTCCGCGCTCCGGTGCTCGTCCGCCATCGTGCCTCCCGCCTGCGTCCGGGGTTCCGTACCTGCGGCGCCGCCCCGACGTGCTCCCGGGTGACCCCGGAGCGCCGGTCGAGCGGCGTCCGCCGCGCGATCAGCATCGCACGACCACCCGCGCGCGGAGATCCCCGGGAGGCGGCGGACCGGGCTGCGACAGCGGACGGTGAGCGCGGTACCGCGAGCGGTGACGGAGCTTCCCCGGAAGGGCACGTCCTCACCCGGCGCCCGCCGGTCCGCGGTGGTCCCAGCGGGGGCGCACCACCTCCCACTCCCGCGCCCACGCCCGGTGGGCGCGGGCGTCGGCGACGCGGCGCACGAGGACCAGCGCCACCCCGCAGCACACCACCGAGCCGAACACGAGCAGCACGCCGACGCTGATCGCGGACGCCAACGCGCGGTCCGCGCCCAGCGGTGGCGCCACGACCGCGCCCCGGTCGTCCACCCACACCTCGATCTCGTCGCCCACCGCCACCGCGGCCGAGGAGATCTCCGCCCACCCGCCGTGCGGCCGTCCGGCCGCGTCCCGCCAGGTCACCAGGGCGTGGAACAGCACCCGCTGGGTCTGCGGCGACCCGCCGCCGAGGATCGTCATCCGCGCCGGTTCGACGAGCCGGGCGGTCACCGGGGTGCGTTCCGCGTGCTGCGCGGCGGACCGCTCGCCGAGCCGCTGGTGCATGCCGCTGCCGAAGGCGGCCGCGACCGGGACGGAGGCCAGCGCCAACCCGACCAGCAGCGCCATGACCGCGGCGGTCCAGCGGTCCAGGTTCCGGCGCAGCGGATTCCGCTTGGGCCGCAACGCTTGCGCCGCCCAGCGCAGCGCTCCGAGCACCGCACCCGTCCCCATCGCCTGCTCCCGCTCGCGCGTTCCGCCGACAGCACCAGGATCGACACGGTGCCCGCCCGCTCCCAGAGCCCTTCGGCCCGGCGCTCAGCTCGCCGCGTTCGCGGCCCGTTCGAGCACCGCCTTGATGTGGTTCATGTTGTTCCTGGTGGCCGCGTTGAGCCGCACGGTCATCGCGGCGTCGTCGAAGGGCGCCTCGGGCTTCACGGTGAACTCCTGCACCCAGCGCAGCACGGTGCCCGATTCGGTCTCCCGGTACGTCCAGTACAGCTCCATGTACTGGAACGGCCCGGTCTCCAGGCGCCGGGCGCGCACGCTGCGCTCGGCGACGTCGAGGACCCGCCGGGACACCCAGCTCCACACCTTGCCGTCGGCGTCCGGGTGGGTGGTGAGCCGGAAGTCGATGGTGTCGCCGTCGCGGCGCAGCACCTCGGAGCGGGCGTACTCGGCGAACAGGGTCGGCCAGGACTCCACGTCGTTGGTCCTGTCCCACACCAGCGGCAGCGGAGCCCGCACGGTCACGGAGTTGTCGGTCCGGGCCATCCTCAACGCACCTCTTCCGTCGTCGCGTTCACGATCCGCAGCAGGTCGGCGGGCGTGCCGAGCTCGACGACGGCGTCGTCGGGCAGCGCGATGCCGTGGGTGCGGCGCAGCACGGCCGCCACCTCCAGCAGCGCCAGCGAGTCGTAGCCGAGCTCGTCGAACCGGCGGTCCAGGACGTCGCCGTCCAGGTCGGCGAGTTCGGTGTCACCCGCGGCGGCGCGGATCGCGCTCACCAGCTGGGTCCGGGTCAGTCGCACGGGTCTCCTCCTCGTCCTCACGGCTCATGCGGTCACCACCAGCGCCGAGTTGAAGCCGCCGGGTTCCCTGGCCAGCACCAGCACCGCGCGCAGCGGCAGTCCCCGCGGTTCGTCCAGCACCAGGTCCAGCTCGTCCGGGGCGCGGCGGGTGCCGATCGTGGGCGGCAGGACCCCGTCGCGCAGGGACAGCAGGGCGGCGACCACGTCCAGCGGTCCGCCGCCGGAGTCGAGGCGCCCGGTCATGCTCTTCGGTGCGGTCACCGGGACCCCGCGCGGACCGAACACCTCGCGGAGCGCGTCGACTTCGGCCCGATCGCGATCCGGGGTGCCCGCGGCGTCGGCGAACACCGCGTCGATCGCGCCGACCGGGAGGTCCGCGTCGCGCAGCGCCGCCCGGACGGCGCGGGCCAGGCCGGGTTCGCGCGTCGAACCGGGCGGCGGGTCGAAGGTGGCGGCGTGCCCGGCGATCCGGCCGTGCACGCGCGGCGCCCCGCGCCGGGCCGCGGCCACGGCGTCCTCCAGGACCAGCAGCGCGCCGCCTTCGCCGGGGACCGCGCCGCTCGCCCGCTCGTCGAACGGCAGGTACGCCCAGCGCGGGTCGGGTTCGGTGCTCATCGTGCCGGTCGTGGCGCAGGCGACGAGGCCCCACGGGCACACCGAGGCCTCGAACCCGCCGGTGAGCACGAGGGTGGTGGTGCCGCGGCGCAGCATCCGCGCGGCCTCCGCGATCGCGTCCAACCCGCCCGCCTGCCCGGCGACCAGCACCGAACCGGTGCCGCGCAGGCCGTGCCGGATCGAGATCTGGCCGGTGTTCACCGCGTAGAACCAGGCGAAGGACTGGTAGGCGCTGACCCGGTCCGGGCCCTGTCCCCACAGCTTCTCCAGCTCCCGCTGGCCGAACTCGAACCCGCCGGCCGCGGCGGCGGTGAGCACTCCGAACTCGCCGTCGACGTCCGGCGGCACCTCCGCGTCGGCCACCGCCCAGTCGGCGGCGGCCAGCGCGTACCGCGTCATCCGGTCGGTCTGGGTGAGCAGCCGCGGCGGCAGGTGGCGGCCCGCGTCGAAATCGGGCACCTCGCCCGCGACCCGGACCGGGTAGGACGTGGCGTCGAACCCGCTGATCGGGTAGATGCCGCTGCGGCCGCTCAGGGTGGCGTCCCAGTAGTCGTCGACGCCGACGCCGTTCGGGGCGATCGCGGCCATCCCCGTCACCCACACCTCCGTCATCGGTCCCCCCGGGTGAGGACGACGGCGCTCTGGAACCCGCCGAAGCCGCTGCCGACGCTGAGCACCACGTCCAGGTCCGCTTCCCGCGGCTCGCCCGGCACGTAGTCCAGGTCGCACTCCGGGTCCGGTTCGGCGTAGTTCGCGGTCGGCGGGACCACCCCGTGCCGCATCGCGAGGACGCAGGCGGCGAGCTCCACGGAGCCGATCGCGCCCAGCGAGTGCCCGACCTTGGACTTGATGGAGCTGATCGGGATCCGGTGCGCGGCGGCGCCGAGGCTGCGCTTGATCGCGGCGGTCTCGTGCCGGTCGTTCTGCTTCGTCCCGGAGCCGTGCGCGTTGAGGTAGTCCACCCGGCCCCGGCCCGAGGCACGCAGCGCGGCGGTGATCGCCCAGGACAGCTCGCGGCCCTCCGGGTGCAGCCCGGTCATGTGGAAGGCGTTGCAGCGCCCGGCGAATCCGGCGAACTCGGCGTGCACCCGGGCGCAGCGGCGCAGCGCGGCGGCGCGTTCCTCCAGCACGAACACCGCCGCCCCCTCCCCCAGCACGAAGCCGTCGCGGCGCCGGTCGAACGGGCGGGACGCGTGCGCCGGGTCGGCGTTGTTCGGCGAGGTGGCGCGGATCGCGTCGAAGCAGGCGACCGTGATCGGCGAGATCGGTGCGTCCGCGGCGCCGGCGAGCACGACGTCGGCGCGCCCGTCGCGGATCAGCTCGGCGCCGTGGCCGACCGCGTCGAGCCCGGACGTGCAGCCGGTGGAGATCACCGCGACGGGTCCTTCGGCCGCGACCTCCCGGGCGACGTCGCGGGCGAGGGCCGCGGGCACCTGGTGGTCGCGGGAGCGCGGCGAGGCCAGGGCGTGGTCGACGAGCCAGGTGGACCCACCGCGGGAGATCCGCCGGTAGTCGCGGTCCAGGCTGATCGTGGAGCCGACGGCGCTGCCGATGCTCACCGCGGTGCGGGTCGGGTCCCGCCGCGCGAGGTCCAGTCCGCAGTCCCGGACCGCGTCGCGCGCGCAGGCGATCGCGAGCAGCACCACCCGGTCCCGCTCGGCGACCTCGCGGGCGGTGAAACCCTCCGCCACCGGGTCGAAGTCGACTTCGGCGGCGATCCGGGAGCGGAACGGAGCCGGGTCGAAGGCGGTGATGGTGCGGGTGGCGGTGCGGTCGGAGGTGAGCAGGTCCCAGAACCCGGCAGCACCGTCCCCGCCGGGCGCCCGCACGCCCATGCCGGTGAGCACCACCCGCCTGTCACCGGTGCTCATCCGCGCCGCCCGCCCCAGGGAGACCGCGCCATCGGCGGGCGAGGGCTCGGCGCCGAGCGCCGCGACGATTCACGTGTTCGCATGGGCACCTCTCGGATGAGATCTTCTCGCACCATCCCGGACGATTCCGCACCGATTTCCGAACACGATTCGATTCGGAATTCGGCGGTGCGCGGAATCGGAACCCCACTGCCCCGGACACGTCCGCGATGACGCGCGCAAAAGCGGCGAAACCCCTGGCCGGCGCGATTCCCGGTGCGCCGCGGAATCGTCCGCGGCAGCGCGGAAGAACTGGTGCGAATCGTCCTGCACCGGCGGCCCAGAAGTTACCCAGCGCACTGATCCAGGCCAACGGCCAACCGAGTGATTCGGCGCGATGAGAATTCATCGCGCCGAATCGGCGGTGCGAATACCGCCCTCTTCCCGAGCCGGTTTCCCGGCGGCGGAATCAGTCCCGCGCCACCAGCCGCCACAGCGACACGGTCTCGGCGGCCCGCGCCTCGTGCAGCGGGTCGTCGGTGTCGGCGGACCGCGGGTGCCGGGGCGCCGCGTCGCTGCGGCCCGCGACGGCGAGGCCCGCGGCGTCGATCAGGTCCAGCAGCTCCTGCCGGGTGCGCAGCCCGAGCAGCTCGGCCAGGTCGGACAGCACCAGCCAGCCCTGCCCGCCCGGTTCCAGGTGCGCGGCGAGCCCGGTGAGGAATCCGCGCAGCATCCGGCTTCCCGGGTCGTAGACGGCGCGCTGCAACGCCGCCGAGGGCTTCGCGGGCAGCCACGGCGGGTTGCACACCACCAGTCCCGCGCGGCCCTCCGGGTACAGGTCGGCCGAGGTCACCTCGACGCGGCCGGACAGCCCGAGCGCCTCGACGTTCTCCGCCGCGCAGGCCAGCGCGCGCTCGTCGAGCTCGGTGGCGACCACCCGGCCCACCCCGCGGCGGGCGAGCAGCGCGGCCAGCACGCCGGTGCCGGTGCCGAGGTCGAACGCGGTCCCCACCGGCGGCAGCGGTTCGGCGGCGATCAGCTCCAGGTAGTCGGAGCGCAGCGGGGCGAACACGCCGTAGTGCGGGTGGATCCGCGCGTCCAGCGCGGGGATCTCGATGCCGTTGCGGCGCCACTCGTGCGCGCCGATGATGCCGAGCAGTTCCCGCAGCGACAGCACGAACGGCTCGTCCGCGGGGCAACCCGCGGCCAGGCAGGCGTCCCGGACCTCCGGCGCGCGGCGCAGCGGCACCTCGCACCCGGCATCGACGGGGATCAGCAGCATGCCCAGCAGCCGGGACCGCTGCGCCTGGCGCTGCCGGTACCGGTGGAAGGTCTGCGCGGGGGTGTCCATCTCGGCGAGCGGCTTGCGGTCCACCCGCCGGGTCATCGCGGTGAGCAGGTTGCGCGCGCCGTGGAAGTCGCCCCGCCACAGGAAAGCGGTGCCTTCCGCCGCCTGGCTGTGCGCGTCGTCCGCGCGGAGCCGGTCGTCGGCGACCACCACCCGCCGCGGTGGCGGCGCATCGTTCTCCGAGCGCCAGATCGCCGAACGCGGCTCCCCTCGCTCGGTCCACTCCAGCATCGGCAACGGGGTGTTCGGCAACGCGGTTCTCTTCTCGTCGAACGTACGGCCGTCCATCGTATCGCCCGTGCTCAGCGCCGACGGCGGCAGCACCGCCAGGCCGCCACCCCATCCGGTGATCTTGGCCGGATCCCCCGCCGCGGCCACACCGACCAGCCCAAGATCGACTTCGGGTACGTGCCACCGGGCCGGACCACTCGCTTGGCGGGCATCGCGCCGACCGAGGCACTGCGTACGGTGCAGGAAGGGGGTGATTCGTGTCGTGTCCGGCACCGAAGACCCACCAGGGATCTTCCCGCTCGTGCAGCCGGGAACCGGGCCATCGGCCACGAACGCGCTCTCCGGCACCGCGCACGGGCCGGTGGTGCAGGCCGGCTCGATCGGCCAGATCCACTTCCACCGCGGTCCGGAGCGCGGCGTGCCCCGGCAACTGGCTCCCGCCCCCGCGCACTTCACCAACCGGGACGCTGAACTGGACGAGCTGGACCGGCCGGTGGCGCACCCGGATCGCTGCGGGCTCGTGGTGCTGTCCGGGTTCGGCGGTGTCGGCAAGACAGCACTGGCGCTGTCCTGGCTGCACCGCGCCCGAGACCGGTTCGCCGACGGGCAGCTGTACGCGGACCTCTCCGGCGCGGACGCGGGCCGACCGGCCGACCCGGCCACGGTCCTCGGTGATTTCCTGCGGGCGCTCGGTGTCCCACCGGAAGAACTGCCCGCCGGGACCGGACCTCGGGCGGCGTGGTTCCGCTCCTCGGTGGCCGGCAGGTCGGTGGCGATCCTGCTCGACAACGCTTGGACCGCCGCGCAGGTCCGCGCGTTGCTGCCCGCCGCGCCGAGCTGCACCGTTGTGGTCACCACCCGTCGGATGCTGCGCTCCCTGCTCGTCGATGGAGCCCGGTTCATCGACGTGGGCCCGCTCAACGCGGACGCGTCGCGGACACTGCTGCTCAAGGCCGTCGGCAGGCAACGGATATCCGCGGAACCGGAGCCGGCGCGGGAACTCGTCCGGCTGTGCGGCGGCCTGCCGATCGCACTGTCGGTGACCGCCGCCCGGCTGGCTTCGCGACGACTGCTGCGGTTGGGCGAGACGGTGGCGGAACTGCAGCAGGAGCAAAGGCGGCTCGGCCTGCTCTCGCGCGGCGAGGAGGTATCGGTGCGTTCGGTCTTCGACGCGTCCTACCAAGAACTCCCCGACCCGGCCCGGTGGACGTACCGGGCGATGGGCCTGCATCCCGGCCCGGAGTTCGACCGCGCGGTGATGGCCGCCGCGACCGGGCTCGGCCGGGCCGCGCTGGACGAACCGCTGGAGGCATTGCAGGAGGCGCACCTGCTGCAAGAAGTGCGCGGCGGCCGGTACCGGTTCCACGACCTGATCCGGTTGCACGCCAAGGAGAAGGCGGACGTGACCGACACCGCCGAACGGCGCGCCGAGGTGCTCCTGCGCATCGTCGAGCACTACGTCCGGCGCGCCGGGCAGGCCGCCGCGCTCTGCACCCCGCACCTGCGCGGCGCGGCCTACGAATTCGCGTTCCCGGAGGCGGATTCCGCCGAGTTCGCCGACCGCGGGCAGGCGCTGGACTGGCTGGAGCAGGAACGCGCCAACCTGGTCGGGGCGGTGCGCGCGGCCGCGGACGGCGGGCTTCTCGCGGCGGCCTGGCAGCTGGGTTACCTGCTCTGGCCGCTGTTCCGGTACCGCGGCCACCACGCGGACTGGCGCGCGGTAGACGAGGCGTGCCTGGCCGCGGCTCGCGAGCTCGGCGAGCCCGAGCTGGAGGCGCGCACCGCGCGCAGGCTGGCGATGCTGCACCACCGGCACGCCGAATGGGCGGTGGCGGACCGGTTGCTGCACCGGTGCGCCGAACTGCACGCCCGCAGCGGGGACGCCTACGGCGCGGCCGACACGGCCGACGCCCAGGCCGTGCTAGCACTGGCCCGCGGCGACGCCCTCGCGGCCCGGGCCTCCGCGCAGCACGCCGAAACAGGTTTCGCCACCGCCGGATTCCCCCGGAAGGCCGCGCTGGCGAGGTTGCTCTCCGGGCAGGCCGGCGTGCGGATCGGCGAGGTCGCCACCGGGCTCACCGAGGTGCGCGCCGCGACCGCACTGCTGCGCGAGCACCGGGCGCAGGACCCGTTCAACGCCGCCCGCGCCCGGCTCGTGCTCGGCGAGTCACTGGTCACCGCCGGTGAGGTCGCCGAGGCCGCCGCCGAGATCGATGCGGGCGCCACCGAGATGGACGAGCTGGACTCCCCCGTCGGCCAGGCGCTCGCGCACAGCGCGCGCGCCGAACTCGCCGCCGCGCGAGGGCATCCGGCCGACGAACGGCGACAACTCGCCGCGGCGCTGCGCCTGTTCGAGCACCAGGGCGACGAGGCCGCCGCCGCACCGCTGCGCGGCCGGCTCACCGGTCCCAGCGGTCCAGCGTGACCCGCACCGGGTGCCGTTGCCGCAGTCGCGCCAGCTCCGTCGCGGTCAGCGCCACCCCGGACGGGAACCGGTGCCCGATGCGCCAGCCCGCGTAGAGCACCGCGTCCGGGAGTGCTTCGGCCGCGTTCCCGGTGCTCAACCAGCCGTGCAGGAACGCGGCGAACAGCGAGTCCCCGGCGCTGGAGGTGTTGCACACTCCCAGCGGGGCCACCGCCTCCGCGCGCACCAGCCTGCCGTCGCGCAGCCCCAGCACGCAGCCCAGCGGCCCGCGCCCCACCGCCGCGACCAGGCAGCCCGGGTAGCGGTCGAAGATCCGCGCGAGCCAGCGCTCCGCACTGCACGGCAACCGCTCGTGCGAGCAGAACACGACGTCGGCGACCTCCAGCCACGGCCCGTAGTAGTCGTCCTCCACGTCGGCGATCACGTTGACGTCCACCGCGATCGGCACCCCGTGCAGCACCGCCGCGGCCAGCAGCGGTCGGGTGAACGGCGTGCTGGTCAGCACGGCCAGGTCGGCGCCGCGCACCATCTCGGTGAACACCTCCTCCGGGTACTGCACGGCGGCGATCCTCGTCGAGTGCGACAGCACCGCCCGCCGCCCGTCCGGGGCGACCAGCACCGCGGCTTCGGCGGACACCCCGAGGTCCACCACGCCCCGCCCGTCCAGCCCGTGCTCGCGGAGGCGCCCGCGGATCAGGGAGCCGATCGCGTCCCGGCCCGCCACCGTGCACAGCTCCACCTCGTCGCCCAGCGCCCGCAGGATCGTCGAGATGTGCCCGGCGGCCCCACCGAGCCCGCTCGCGAGCCAGCGCGGATCCCATCCGCTCGCGGCGGTGTCCACGGCCGGCTCTCCGACCCCGATGTTGATGCCCCAGCTCGCCACTCCGGCGACCACGATCCGGTTCCCCATCGGATTGCTCCCTCCCGTCGCTGCGGGCGACCGCACCACCCGCTGCACCCCACGGTGCGGGACCGGGGTGGAACGCCCGCTGGAGCAGCGGGAGGTACGTCCGCTGGACGGTGAACCGGACCGCCGTATGGATGCTTGCGCCGAATGAACGCTTCCCCGCGGCGGATCGGGTGCTTCACTGAACGCTGCGCGGTACTCGAAGGGGGAACTGAATGGAGTTCCGATTATTGGGCCCGGTCGAGGTGCGTGCCGATTCCGGTGAGCTGGTCGAGCTGCGGCCCGGCCTGCTGGGAATCCTCGTCGTGCTGCTGGTCAACCCCGGCAAGGCGGTGTCGCAGCGCAGCGTCGTCGACAAGGTGTGGGGCGAGCACCCTCCGTCGATGGAGTCGCTGTACCGCTACATCTCGACGCTGCGCGCGGAAGTCCGCGGCGACGGGGTGCACTGGCCGCGCGCCAAGCCGGGGTTCTGGCGGCTCGACGTGGCTCCCGAACTGGTGGACTACCACCGGTTCCGGCACCACCTGGACCGGGCGCGGCAGTCGAGCGGCACCGAGGTGGAGGAGCACTGCCGCCGCGCGCTGGGCGAGTGCGGGTCCGAACTGCTGGCCGGGGTGGACGGCCCGGGACTGCACCGACTCCGCACCCAGCTGGAGCGGGACCGCATCGCGGGTGTCCGGCTTCTGGCCGGCACCCTGCTCGACTCAGGCCAGGTGTCGGCTGCGCTCAACGAGTTGGACTGGGTGCCGTCGGACCACGAGCTCGACGAGGAGATCGTGGCCCTGCGGATGCGGGCGCTCGCCGCCGCGGGTCAGTTGCGCAGGCTGCGGGACTACGTGGTGGAAGTGTCCGCCACCTACCGGGAAGAAGGCACTGACCTGCCCGCCCGGCTCCGCGCACTGCACACCTCGCTGCTGCAGCAGGACGATCCGATCGTACGGCCGCGCACGGCGGGCGCGGAACGCGAGGCGCAGTGGACGCTCGCCGGTGGGGTGACCAAACGGGGATTGCCGAGCGGTGGGCTCTCCCGGACCACCGGGTCCGCGGGGAAGTTCGTGCGCCAGCCACGCCAGGGCGGTGCGGCAGCGGGGGGTTCGCGTCCGGCGATGCGACCACGGCAGCTGCCCGCCGTGCCGTCCCACCCGGTCGGACGGGACCGCGCGCTCGCCGGCCTGCTGTCCGCGGTGGAGGACGCGCCGGGAGTTCCACCGTGGCTGCTCATCGTGGAAGGCCTGCCGGGAGCGGGGAAGCACACGTTCGCGCTGCAGCTGGCGCACCGGCTCGCCGATCGCTATCCGGACGGACAGCTCTACGCGAACCTCCAGGGCCTGGACCGGCACGCGACCGCCGGAGTGCTGCGCGACTTCCTCGCCGCCCTCGACTCCGACGTCCCCGAACGCTCCACAGTGGATTACCTGGCGGCAGGCCTGCGCAGCGCGCTGGCCGGCCGCCGGGTTCTGGTGCTGTTGAGCAACGCGCGCAGCGCCGAGCAGGTGCAGCCGCTGCTGCCCGGTCATCCCGGATGCCTCGTCGTGGTCACCAGCAGCCGCAGGCTGGAAAGCCTCGCGCTGCACCACGACGCCCGCCGGATCGAACTGCCACCGCTGCCCCGGGCCGACTCGATCGCACTGCTGCACGCTGCGCTGGGCCGCCCGGGGAACCCCGGGCCCGCGTCGGAGGCGGAACTGGACGAACTCGCCGCCCTGTGCGGAGATCTGCCGCTGGCGCTGCGCATCGCGGGCATCATCGCGAGCAGGCACCCCGCCGCGTCGCTGTCCGAGACCATCGCCGACATCCGGCACCACCGCATCGACGCGCTCGAAGTCGACGGGCACCTCGCACTGCGCGCCACCTTCGCCACCGCGCACGACGACCTCGGCCCGCAGGCCCAGCGGTTGTTTCTCCTGCTGTCGTTGCACCCGGGGCCGGTGATCGAGATGTCCGGGGCCGCCGCCCTCAGCGGCCTGCCGCGCGCCGAGGCCGGGAAACTGCTGGACCGGCTGGCGCACTTGCGGCTGCTGGACCAGCCGGACAAGCACGGCTACCGGCTCTCGGACCTGTCGCTGGACTACGCGCGGACTTGTGCGGACGAGGAACTGCTCGACACCGATCGCTACGCGGCCCGGCGCAGGCTGCTCGACCACTTCCTGCACTCCGCTGCGGGCGCCGCGGCGCTGATCACCGAGCAGGCTCGCGCGATCGTGCCGGGACCACCGGACAACGACGTCGAACCGGACCGTCCCGGCGGCCGTGACGAGGCGCTGCGCTGGTTCGAGCGCAACCGCGAGAACCTGCTCGGTGCGGTCGACATCGCGGAGCAGCACGGATTTCCCGAGCACGCTTGGCGCCTCGCCTGGGCGAGCACCGACTTCCTGAACCTGCGCAGCCTGCACGCGGACTGGATTCGCAGCCACGTGATCGCGCTGCAGGCGGCGCGGCGCACCGAGGCACCGGACGTCGTGGAGATCACCGAGCTGAACCTCGCCAACGGGTACCTGCGGGCGCAGCGCTACGCCGAGGCGCTGGCCCTGCTGTCCGACGCGGGCGAGCGATCCGGCGACCCGTCGCGAGAGGCCTTCCGGCAGAACAGCATCGGGTGGGCCTACACCTGCCTCGGGCTCCCCGCGCGAGCGATCCCGCACCACCGGCGGGCGCTGGAGCACTTCCAAGCTCCCGGGCAGCGGTACGGTCGAGCGCACTCGCTGGTCTACCTGTGCTGGGCGTGCAACGGCATCGGCGAACAGCAGCGGGCCCTGGAGCACGGCCTGCCCGGCCTGGACCTGTTCGGGGAGCTCGGCGACGACATGGGTCTCGCCGCCGCCCACCACGCGATCGGCGGTGCGCACGCCGCGATGCGGCGGGCCGGCCCGGCGGTGGAGCACCTCGTGCAGGCCCAGCACTACTGGGAACGCTGCGGCGACCTGCACCACGTGGCGTGGGTGCTCGCGGACCTGGTGGTACTGCACCGCGCGACGGGCGAACCCGAGCGGGCGCGCCGCCGCTGGGACCAGGCGACCGCCCGTCTCGACTTCCTCGGCGAGCACCCGGACACCCCGCGGCTGCGGGCCCTGCTCGGGCCGCGCTGACCGCCGGATCACTCCGCCATGAACTCCTGGATCTCGGCGAGGACGCGGTCGGGGCGTTCGTCGACGATGAAGTGGCCCGCGCCGGGCACCCAGCGCACGTCCATCCGCTCGGCGTGGCGTTCGTAGCCCGCCAGCAGCCGGGGCGAGATCGCCGGATCGCCGGTGCCGAACAGCAGCCGGGTCCGGGTGGTCAGCGTCGAGTCCCGGTAGCGCCCGCGGGCCACGGCGGGCAGCTCGCGCAGCAGGAACGTGCGGTACAGCTGCACCGAGGCCCGCGCCCGCGCCGGATCCCGCCAGCGGTCGGCGAACGCGGCCCGCTCCGCACGCCCGAGCGCGCCGCGTTCGACGGTGCCGAGGATGCCGCGGGAGATGAACGGGGTGCGGCGCACCAGCAGCGACCCCAGCGGCGACCCCACCACCACCTGGTACCAGAACCGCCACAGGCTCAGCCGCGCCGCGGGCGACCGGGACGGCCACGGGTGCGCGATGTTCAGCGCGAGGAACCGGTCGAACCGCTCCGGCGCGCGCAGGCAGGCGAGGAAACCGGTCCAGCCGCCCCAGTCGTGGCCGACCAGCCGCACCCGGTCGAGTTCCAGCGCGTCGAGCAGGCCGATCAGGTCGGCCGCCAGGTTCTCCTTGTCGTAGCCGCCGGCGGGAGCATCGGTCCAGCCGTGGCCGCGCAGGTCCGGCGCGATCACCCGGTACGAACGCGCGAGCTCCGGGATCTGGTGGCGCCACAGGTACCAGTGCTGCGGCCAGCCGTGCAGCAGCACCAGCGGCGGGCCCGAGCCCGCTTCGGCGACGTGCACCCGGAGCCCACCGACCTGGACGTACCGGTGCTCGACCCCGGGCACCTCCGGCGAAACCGGTGCCACCACTCGCCCACCTCCTCGCGAAGACCACTGGCACCCCACCACACCGCGGCGCCGGAACCAACCTCCCGGCCGCACCGCCGTCCCGCTGGACCGATCGGCGCAACCGGCGGGACCGAACGGAACAGCGCAGGTCGGACCGGATGCGCGGCCTTCCGGCAGCCGGGCGTGATCCGGCGAACGCGGCACATCGGCGGGTCGCCCACCTCCTGGACTCTCCCCCGGCACACCAGGGGAGGAGTCGCACGGGTGGAGTGGCAGTTCGGTCCGTACGTGGTCCAAGGCCTGATCGCCCGCGGCGGCATGGGGGAGATCCACCGGGCGCACGACAGCAGGCATCAGCGGACCGTCGCGCTCGAGCTGATCGCGGAGCGCCACGCCGAGGACGCCGAGTTCCGCCGCCGCTTCCAGCGCGAAGCACAGGCGACCGCGCGGCTGCGCGACCCGCACGTGATCCCGATCCACTCCTACGGGGAGATCGACGGCCGGCTGTACCTGGACATGCGGCTGGTGGACGGCACCGACCTGGCCACGCACCTGGCGAGCTACGGGCCGCTGGACCCGGACCGGGCCGTGGGCCTGCTGGAGGAGGTCGCGCACGCGCTGGACGCCGCCCACGCCGACGGGCTGGTGCACCGCGACGTGAAACCGTCGAACGTGCTGGTCGGCCGCACCGGGTTCGCGTACCTGGTGGACTTCGGCATCGCCTACGCGGCGAGCACGGGGACGGCCGCGACCTCCACCGGCGTCACCGTCGGCACGCTGGCGTACATGGCGCCGGAGCGGTTCGGCGAGGGGCCGGCGGAGCCGAGCTCGGACGTGTACTCGCTGACCTGCCTGTTCTACGAATGCCTCACCGGCCGCAAGCCGTTCCAGCGCGAAGCGACCGTCGCGATGATCAGCGCGCACCTCAACGACGACCCGCCGCGGCCGGGAACCACCGCGCCGCACCTGGGTCCCGCGTTCGACGCGGTGATCGCGCGCGGCATGGCGAAGGATCCCGCGCACCGGTTCGGCTCGGCGGGCGAGCTGGCCGATGAGGCGCGCGCCGCGCTGCACGCCGCACCGACCGCGCCGCGCACCGCGACCGCGCGGCAGCCCGCGGAACCACCGCGCCGGAAGTCCCGCCGCAGGCTCGTGATCGCGGGCCTCGCGGCGCTGGGCGCGGTGCTGGTGGCGGGCGCGGCGTGGACGCTGACGCCGAACGGTCGCTGGCAGCCCACCGACGACCGGCGGATCACCGCGGTGCCGGGGGCGCTGGTGGACGCGGACCTCGGGGTGTCGGTGCCGGTGAGCACCCCGGTCTGCAACGACTCCTACGCCGTGGTGGTCGGCGCCGCGTTCGAGGCGAGCACCGTGCAGCGGCTGCTCGACGAGTTCCCCGGCTCCGACTACCTGCACGTCCCGTCGACGCCGTGCGGTGCCACGGCGAAGACGAGCACGAGCGGCAAGGCGATCTACTCCGTCTACTTCGGACCGTTCGCGGACGAGGCGAGCGCCTGCGACCAGTTGGACGCGGCTCGCGAGCAGGCCGACGACGCCTACGTGAAGCAGCTCAGCTCCACCGGCACCCCGGCGGTCATCGCCTGCGACTGACCGTCCGCATCAGGCGGTCGCGAACAGGGTGCTCACCAGCAGCACGTGCACCGCGGTGCCGCCGAGGATGCTCAGCAGCGCGTTCCCGCGCCACAGGTGCAATCCGAGCGTCGCCGCGAGCGCCAGCCCCACCGGCGCGACCTCCGGCGCCGTGGTGCCGTGCACCGTGTAGACGGCGAGCACGACCATCACGCCGACGGGCATCCGCTGCCCCAGGTGGCGCACCAGCTCGCTGTCCCGCAACGGGGCCAGCGCCGCGAACGGCAGCGCCCGTACTCCCCACGTCACGGCGGTGCACACCGCGACGACCGCCACCAGGTACGGCGTCTCAGGCACGAGCGCTTCCCTTCCGCGCGACCAGGCGGACCAGCAGCAGCGCGGCGGTGAACAGGCCGAACGCCACCGGCAGCAGCTGCTGCGGGAACAGCACCATCGCCACCAGCGCGCACACCAGCGCCAGCACCGGGGTCGGGATGTCGCGCCGCTCCCGGAACGCGTCCACCGCCAGCACCACGAACAGCGCGGTCAGCGCGAAGTCCAGCCCGGCCAGCTCGAACGGCAGCACCGTCCCCACCAGCGCCCCGGCGGTGGCCCCACCGGCCCAGTACACCTGGCACAGCACCTGCAACCAGACGATGCGGCGGCCCGTCCAGGACCGCGCCGACTCGCTGGTGCTCGCCGCGTAGGCCTCATCGGTCAGCGCGAACGTGCTGTAGGCCTTGCCGAAGCGGCCGGTGACCCGGTGCAGCGGGAAGGACAGCGCGTAGAACACGTGCCGGAAGTTCACCAGCAGCGCCGTCAGCGCCACCTGCGCCAGCGGCGTCGCCACCAGCACCAGCCCGACCAGCAGGAACTCCAGCGAACCCGCGTAGATGAACGTGGTGAACACCGTCGCCCACCACCACGCCAGCCCCGAGTGCACCACCAGCATCCCGAACGCGATCCCCAGCGGGAACAGCGCCAGCCCCACCGAGCTCGAATCCCGCAGCGCCGCCCGGAGGTCGGCGTGGCGCACGGCGGGTTCGGGCGGCGCGGGAGGGCAGCGTTCGAGGACGGCGGAATGCGAGGTCATGCCTGCAATCATAGTTTTCAGAACGCGTAATATGGTTGCCGACGAGGGCCGAAATTTCGAGTTATGAGCAATCAAATGATGATCGATGGCACTGATCACGACATTTTGTTCCACCTGCGCCAGGACGGCCGGTTGACCAACGTGGAGCTCGCCAAGCGCGTCGGGCTCACCCCAGCCCCCTGCCTGCGCCGGGTCAAACGGCTGGAGGACGACGGGATCATCGCCGGCTACCGGGCGCGCATCGACCCCGCCGCGGTGGGCCGCCGGTTCGAGGTGATGGTCTCGCTGGAGATCAGCATCAACGACCTGCAGACCGTCGAGGAGCTCGAATCGACGATCAGCGAGTACGACGAGGTCGTCGAGTTCCACCGCCTGTTCGGCCGCCCCGACTACCTGATCCGCGTCGCCGTCGAGGACCAGTCCGCGTTCGAGGAGTTCCTCACCGGCAAGCTCATGGCGCTGCGCGCGGTCGCCCGCGTCGACTCCCACCTGATCATGCGCAAGGTCAAGAGCGACGACTGACCGCTGCGCGGCGGCCGTCGGAACTCGTCCTCGACCGGGGGCCCCGGCCGCACTACGGTCGACTCCCGGACCGTGCAGCTCGTCGACCAGGAGACCGCGTGAACACCATCGACCGCTTCCGCGACGCCGTCGAGCGGCGCGACACCGCCGCGCTGGAACCGCTGTTCGCGGCCGAGCCACGGTTCTTCAGCCCGGTCAAGTTCCGGCCGTTCGAAGGCAGGGACCTGGTGCTCGGCGTGTTCGACGTGCTGTTCCGCCGGGTCTTCGAGGAGTTCCGCTACGCGGGCGCCCTGGAGGGCACCGCGGAGACCGCGGCGGGCGGCGACGCCGACTCGCACGTGCTGATCTTCCGGGCGACCGTCGGCGGCAAGGAGGTCCACGGCATCGATCTCGTCCAGCTGGACGCGGCCGGGCTGATCTCCGAGTTCACGGTGATGGTGCGGCCGTTGAGCGCGGTCAACGCGCTGAGCGAGGCCGTGTTCGCCGGGCTCGTCGCCGAAGGACTCGTGCCCGCGCCGCAGTGACGGCCCCGCGCGCGGCGGGCCACCGGCGCCGAGGGCGGGACGCGCCGGCCCGGCGGGGGCGATCCGGTGGAGACGCCCCCACCGGGCTCACTCGTTCAGGATGCGCCGCAGGAACCGCCGGGTCCGCTCCTCCCGCGGCTCGGCCAGCACCTGGTCGCCGCTGCCGCGCTCCACGATCGCGCCGTCGTCCAGGAACAGCACCTGATCGGCGACCTGCCGGGCGAAGCGGATCTCGTGGGTGACGATGACCGTCGTCCAGCCCGCCGCCGCCAGGTCCTTGATCACCGCAAGCACCTCGCCGACCAGCTCCGGATCCAGCGCCGAGGTCGGCTCGTCGAACAGCACCACGCGCGGTTCCAGCGCCAGCGCGCGGGCGATGCCGACGCGCTGCTGCTGCCCGCCGGAGAGCTGGAACGGGTAGGTGTCGGCGCGGTCGCCGAGCCCCACCTGCTCCAGCAGCGCCTTCGCCTCGGCGACGGCCTGCTCGCGCGGCCGGCGCTGGGCGACGACCGGGCCCTCGATGACGTTCTCCAGCACCGTGCGGTGCGGGAACAGGTTGTGCGACTGGAAGACCATGCCGCTCTGCGCGCGCAGCCGCGCCGCCTCGCGACGCCCGGCCTTCCCGGCGGGCAACGCCGCGAAGTCGACCTCCACGTCGTCGATGCCGATCACCCCGGAATCCGGGACGTCCAGCGCGTTCAACGAGCGCAGCACGGTGGTCTTGCCCGAACCGGACGGTCCCATCACGACGGTCGAAGTGCCGCGCGCGGCCTCGAAGTCGATGCCGCGCAGCACCTTCCGGTCGTCGAAGGACTTCTCCAGCCCGCGCACCCGGATCCGGGGTTCGGGGTTCTGCTCCGCGGTCTCGGTCATCGCGCCACGTACCTGTCCAGTCGGATTTCCAGTCGCTTCTGCGCGGCCGAGATCGCCACGCACATGATCCAGTAGTACAGCCCGGCGAAGGCGTACAGCGCGAGGAACTCGTTGCTCTCCGCCGCGGCCAGCTGCGCCTGCCGGAACAGCTCGGTCAGCAGCACCACCGAGCCCAGCGAGGTGTCCTTCAGCAACGACAGCAAGGTGTTCGACAGCGGCGGCACCGCGGTGCGCGTCGCCTGCGGCAGGACGATCCGCCGCAGGGTCTGCCAGTAGCCGAGCCCGATCGTCGCCGACGCCTCGAACTGGCCCTTCGGCACCGCCAGGATCGCCGAGCGCACCACCTCCGCGGCGTACCCGGCCACGTTCAGGCTGAACGCGATCACCGCCGCGGTGAACGGCGGGAACTTCACGCCCAGCTGCGGCAGCCCGTAGAACACGATGAACAGCTGCAGCAGCAGCGGCGTCCCCCGGATGATCGAGATGAACGCGCGCGCCAACCCGGACAGCACCCGGTACGGCGAGATCCGGGCCAGCGCCACCACCAGCGCCAGCGCCAGGCCGATGGCGAAGCTCAACGCGGTCAGCGGGATCGTCACCTGCACCAGGCCCAGGAACATCGGCCAGGCCGTGCCCGCCACCACCTGCCAGGTGCTGGTGCGCTCGCGCCCGGAGAGGTCGGCGTCGCCGCCGTCGGGCACCGAGACGTCGGCCTTGAAGTAGCCGCGGGAGATCTCGGCGAGGGTGCCGTCGGCCTTCAGCTCGCCGATCGCCCGGTCCGCCTGCTCCAGCAGGGCGCCGTCGTCCTTGCGAAAGGTGAGGACCTGCTCGCTGGTCTCGCCGCCGGCGTCCCCGGCGATCTCCACGTCCTTCGACCCGGTGCTGGCCAGGTAGTCGAGCACCGCGATGTTGTCGTTGACGATCGCGTCCACCCGGCCCTGGGTGAGCAGCGCGGCGGCCTGCGCGAAGCCCTCGACGGCCTCCACGTTCGCCCCGGCGTCGCGCGCGACCTGCGCCCAGTTGCTGGTGCTGGACTGGGCGGTGGTGCGGCCGCGGACGTCGTCGAGCGTCTTGATGCTCTCGTCGCCGGTGCGGCGCACCACCACGCCGCGGGAGTACGTGTAGGGCTCGGACAACCCGTACTTGGCGGCGCGTTCCTCGTTGACCGACACCTGGTTGGCGATGACGTCGATGCGGCCCGCGTCCAGCGCCGGGAAGATCGCGTCCCACTGCGTCTCGACGAACTCGATCCGCCACCCGGCGCGGTCCGCGATCGCCTTGATCACGTCGACGTCGTAGCCGGTGAGGTCCTCGCTGCCGGTTTCGTGGAACGAGAACGGCGGATAGGTGCCCTCGGTGCCGACCTTGACCACCGGCCGGTCGTCCGGTGGCGCCTGCGCCGCGGCCGCCTGGGCAGGCGCGACCACCGCCATGATCAGGAACAGCACCGCGCACTTGAGCGCATGTCGCATCGGCGACTCCCTCACCCTCCACAGCGCCCGGATCACGGCACCGTGCAGGGAGCATAGGGCGAGCGGCGGGGAGCCCGCTCCATGATCCACTATCCGGGACGTCGCAGGAAGCGGGTGGTGCGCTGTGACCGAGCGGACAGCAGGCACGGCTCCCGGAGACCCCGCCGACGCCTAAGATCCTCCCGAACAAGTGACGGCGAGGGAATCCGATGGAAGTTCGGAGCGGTCGCGCCACTGTGACCGGGCCAGGCGCCCGGGAGCCAGACCCCTCCCGTCGCACCGACCGCTACCCGGGCCGCGCCAGCCCGAGGAGGGTGCCGCCCCCGTGCCGCCACGTCCCGACACCACCCGGCGCGGGTCACCGCCGCGCAGGCTGCGCGCCCCGCTGGTCGTGCTGCTGCTGTGCGCGCTGCTGCCGGTCAGCACCGGGCTGTCCACCGCGTTCGGCGCCGAACCGCTCCCGATCGGTCCCGTCGCCGACGCACTGCTGAGCCGGATCACCGGCGGGGTCCCCGCCGACCTGGTGCACGACACGATCGTCTGGAACCTGCGGCTGCCGCGGGCCCTGCTGGCCGTGGTCGTCGGCGCCGGGCTGGCGCTGGCCGGGGCCGCGATGCAGACGCTGGTGCGCAACCCGCTCGCCGACCCGTACCTGCTCGGGGTGTCCTCCGGCGCCGGGGTCGGCGCCACCCTGGTGATCACGACGGGGTTGTTCGCCGGGGCCGGGATCTGGGCGCTGTCGGCGGGGGCGCTGACCGGGGCGCTGTGCTCGGCGCTGCTGGTCTTCGGCATCGCGGTGGCGCAGGGCGGGCTGACCCCGCTGCGGCTGGTGCTGATCGGGACGGTGCTCGGCTCCGCGTTCTCCTCCGTCGCGAGCTTCCTGGTGTTCCGCAGCTCCGATCCGGCCGCCGCGCAGTCGGTGCTGTTCTGGCTGCTGGGCAGCCTCGCCGGGGCCGAGTGGTCGCAGCTGGCGCTGCCCGCCGGTGTCGTGGCGGTGGCGGGCGTCGCGCTGTTCGCGGGCAGCGGCTGGCTCGACGCGCTCAGCACCGGGCCGGACACGGCGGCCGCGCTGGGCGTGCCGGTGCGGGCGCTGCGGATCGCGCTGTTCGTGCTGCTGGCCGTGCTGGTCGGGGTGCTGGTCGCGGTCTCCGGCGGCATCGGGTTCGTCGGGCTCGTCGTCCCGCACATCGCCCGGCTCGTCGTCGGCGCCCGGCACCGGGCGCTGCTGCCGGTCGCCGCGCTCGCCGGGGCGCTGTTCCTGCTGTGGGTGGACGTCGCGACGCGGGTGCTGGTGCGGCCCACCGAGATCCCGCTCAGCGTGGTGTCCGGGCTGATCGGGGCGCCGGTGTTCCTGGTGCTGCTGGGGCGGCGCCGCTACGCCTACGGCGGTGCGTCGTGAGCGCGCCGGTGCAGGTGACCGGGCTGCGCTGCGCGCTCGGCGACCGCACCGTGCTGCGCGAGCTGACCTGGAGCGCCACCGCGGGCGAGACGATCGGCGTGGTCGGGCCCAACGGCGCCGGGAAGTCCACGCTGCTGCGCGCGCTCGCCGGGATCCTGCGCCCGGCGGCCGGGGAGGTGCTGGTCGACGGCACCGCGCTGCACCGGCTGACCGCCCGGCAGCGGGCGCGCCGGGTCGCGCTGGTCCCGCAGGAGGAGGACCTGCCGCCGGACTTCCTGGTCGGCGAGTTCGTCGCGCTCGGCACCACGCCCTACCGGGCGCCGTGGTCCGGCGGCGGCGACGCCGAACGCGCGGCGGTGGCCGAGGCGCTGCGCGCGGTGGACCTGGCCGGTTTCGAGGACCGGCCGGTGGATCGGCTCTCCGGCGGGGAGCGCAGGCGGGTGCTGCTGGCCCGCGGCTTCGCCCAGCGCACTCCGCTGCTGCTGCTCGACGAACCGACGAACCACCTCGACGCGCACCACCAGCTGGAGCTGCTGCGGCTGGTGCGCGCCTCCGACCGGACCTGCGTGCTCAGCCTGCACGACCTGGCGCTGGCGGCCGCCACCTGCGACCGGGTGCTGGTGCTGCACGAGGGCACCGCCCGCCCGCCGGCCGCACCGGACGAGGCGCTCGCGCCCGAGGTGGTCCGCGAGGTCTTCGGCGTCGAAGCCACGCCCGTCACCCATCCCCGGACCGGCAGGACCCACCTGCTCATCGGGGCCGCACCGAACGAGGACGCACCATGCGACGACACGCCCGGACGCTGATCGCGGTCACCGCCGCCGCCCTGCTGGCCTCCTGCGGGACCGCCGCGCCCGGCGGGCCGGGCGGGCCGACGATCACCGTCGACAACTGCGGAGCTCCCGCCGAGTTCCCCGCCCCCGCGCAGCGGATGTTCGTCAACGACGGCAACATGATCTCGATGGTGCTGGCGCTCGGCGCGCAGCAGCAGGTCGCCGCCGTGTCCAGCCTGCAGCGCGACGCCGACGTGCTGCGCCGCCACTACGGGGACGCGGTGGACCGGCTGCCCGTCGTCGCGCCCTCCTCCCCCTCGCGGGAGACGGTGCTGGCGCAACGACCCGACGTGGTGGTCGCCGGGTGGAACTACGGCTACAGCGAATCGACCCGGCTCACCCCGGACGGCCTGCGCGGCGCCGGAATCGCCGGGTACGTGCTGACCGAGAGCTGCCGGCAGGGCGCTGGGAGGGCCCGCGGCATCGTCGAACCGTGGCAGGCGCTGCGCACCGACCTCACCAACCTCGGCGAGATCACCGGGCGCACCGAGCAGGCCGCGCGGGTCAACGCCGACGTCCAGCGCCGGCTCGACGCGCTGCGCGCCGCCCCGCAACCGCGGCGCAAGCCGACGATCTTCCTGTTCGACAGCGCCAGCGACACCGTGTTCTCCAGCGGGAACAAGGGCGGGCCGCAGGCGATCATCGACGCGGCGGGCGGGCGCAACGCCATCGAGGACGTCCGCGACACCTGGACGAAGGTGTCCTGGGAGCGGGTCGCCGCCTCCGAGCCGGACGCGTTCCTGTTCGTGGACTACCCGCCGCAGACCTTCGCGGAGAAGGTGGCGATGCTGCGGGCGCGGCCCGGCATCGACCGGCTGCGGGCGGTCACCGAGCAGCGGTTCCTCAACCTGCCGTACTCGATGTGGACGTCCGGGCCGCTGAACATCGACGCCGCCGAGCAGGTCCGGGCGCAGCTGGAGCGGTGGGGCCTGGTGCCGCCGTCCGGCCTGGTCCCCCGCTCCGACGACCGCGTCGGCTGATCCGCCTCGGGGCCGGACCGGGCGCCTGCGGGCCGCTCAGTCGCGGTCGGCGCAGAGCTCGTCCGCGCGGGCGCGGGGGGCCCCCCCCCCCCCCCCCCCGGGCCCCCCCCCCCCCCCCGGGCCCCGGCCGGGCGCGGCCGCCCCCCCCC
>NZ_JAIUJZ010000060.1:0-23072 GCF_020176775.1 Saccharopolyspora sp. 6M | reverse complement strand
GGGGGGCGGGGGGCCCCCCGGGGGGGGGGCGGCCCCCCCCGCCCGGGGGGGGGGCCCCCCCCCCCCCCCCACGACCTCCGGTCCCGCCCCGTCGCCGCGGTCCAGGCGTCCGGCGAGCAGCGCCAGCCCGAGCCCGACGACGGTGAGCACGGCGCCGATGATCGCCGGGGACGTGTAGCCGAACCCGGCGCTGATCCCGACCCCGCCGAGCCACGCCCCGCCCGCGTTGGCCAGGTTGAACGCCGAGTGGTTCGAGGCGGCCGCCATCGTCGGCGCGTCCCCGGCCTTCTTCATGATCAGCACCTGCAGCGGTGCGGTGACCCCGAACCCGACCGCGCCGAGCAGCACCGTCAGCAGCACCGCGGCCCACGGGGTGTGCACCGCCCAGGCGAACACGACCAGCACCACCGCCAGCGCGGCCAGCGCCCCGTAGATCGTCGGGCGCAGCGCCCGGTCCCCCAGCGGCCCGACCACCAGCGATCCGGCGGTCATGCCGACGCCGAACAGCGCCAGCACCACCGGCACGGCCGCCGCGGGCAGCCCGGCGAGCTCGGTCATCATCGGCGAGATGTAGCTGTAGACGGCGAACACGCCCGCGAAGCCGAACACGGCGGTGACCAGGCCGAGCCACACCTGCCGACGGCCCAGCGCCCGCAGCTCGCGGCCCAGCCCACCGCCCGCGGCGACCGGCACGTGCGGCACGAACGCGGCGACCCCGGCGACGGCGACCGCGCCGAGCACGGCGACCACGAGGAACGCGGCCCGCCACCCGAACACCTGGCCCAGGTAGGTGCCCGCGGGCACCCCGACGATGTTGGCGACGGTGAGCCCGAGCAGCACCCGGGCGACCGCGGTGGCCTGCCGCACGGGTCCCACCAGGTGCGCGGCGACGAGGGTGCTGACGCCGAGCACCGCGCCGTGCGGCAGCCCCGCCAGCAGCCGGGCCGCGAACACCGCCCCGTAGCCGGGGGCGAGCGCGGTCGCGAGGTTGCCGAGCACGAACACCCCGAGGAATGCCAGCAGCGCGTTCCTGCGCCGCAGCCGGGTGCCCAGCGCGGTCAGCAGCGGCGCGCCGATCACCACGCCCAGCGCGTACGCGGACACCAGGTGCCCGGCGGAGGCGATGGAGATGCCGAGACCGCCCGCGACCTGCGGGAGCAGCCCCATGATCACGAATTCGGTGGTGCCGATCGCGAACGCCCCCAGGGCGAGCGCCAGCAACGCCAGAACCATCGGGCCGGACCTTTCACCAGGGGTCGGAGGATCGTCGGCGGCACGACACCGGACTCGCCGCGAGGGCACGCGGCCGATCGTTTGGCACGTGCCAAAACAGGGTCGCAGCCACCGCGGCCCCGTTTCAAGCCGCGCCGCTGTGATCTCACCCGCGACCGGGCACCGGCTACCATGCCGACCACCCGGAGGCGACGGCGCGGAGGGACGGGATGCGGGAACCCGCTGGCAGGCGCACCACCATGGCCGACGTCGCCGCCGCGGCCGGGGTCTCCCGGCAGACCGTGTCCCTGGTGCTCGGCGACAAGCCCGGCCCGAACGCGGGCACCCGCGACCACGTGCTGCGCATCGCCGAAGACCTCGGCTACCACGCCGACCTCGCCGCGCAGCTGCTGCGCCGCGCCCGCAGCAGGCAGCTCGGCGTGCTGTTCACCCTCGGGCACGCGCTGGACCCGCACGTGGTCGAAGCGCTCTACACCGCCGCGGCCCGGCTCGACTACGGCGTGGTGCTCAGCGCGATCCTGCCCAGCCGCACCGTGCGACGCACCGTCGACGAACTGCTCGGGCTGCGCTGCGAGGCGCTGGTCCTCATCGGGCTCGCCGTGGAGGCCCCGGCGCACCTGGCGAAGGTCGCCGAGCGGGTGCCCGTCGTCGAGATCGGCCAGCGCACCGGCGCGGACGGCATCGACAGCGTGCGCACCGACGACGACGCCGGAGCCCGGCTGGCCGTGGACCACCTCGCCGGGCTCGGCCACCGCGACATCGCGCACGTCGACGGCGGCACGCTGCCCGGCGCCGCCGCGCGCCGCGACGGCTACCGGGCGGCGATGCGCGCGCACGGGCTTGCCGCGCACGTGCGGGTGCTGCCCGGCGACTACACCGAGGAGTCCGGCGCGGACGCGGCGCGGCGGCTGCTCGCGGATCCGCGGCCGCCCACCGCCGTGCTGGCGGGCAACGACCTGTGCGCCGCGGGGTTCGTCGGCACCGCGCTGCGCGGCGGGTTCCGCGTGCCGCGGGACCTCTCGGTGGTCGGCTACGACGACAGCCGGGTCGCGGGACTGCCGTACGTGGACCTCACGACCGTGCGGCAGGACACCGCGACGATGGCCGACCTCGCCGTCGAGGCCTGCGCGGAGCGGCTCGACGGGCAGCGCACCACCCCGTCCGACCGGTTGCTCACCCCCGCGCTCGCCGTGCGCGGCAGCACGGCGGCACCGCCGGCGGCTGGACCGCTCGCGCCGTCGGGGTGAGCGCCTAGGCTGCCTCCCGCACGGTCCGCCGGAGTGCGCGCGGGGGTCGCGGAACGCGGATCGGTGCGGGATCGGGCGCGCGGCGGGGTCACCACCCGACCGCACGGCCGGCCACCGATCCACCGCCAGGCACCGGGAGACGACGATGAGCAACGACCAGCGGGCGCGCCACGCCGCCGACGGCCATGACCTGATCCGGGTGCACGGCGCGCGGGTGAACAACCTGCGGGACGTCAGCGTCGAGCTCCCCAAGCGGCGGCTGACGGCGTTCACCGGCGTGTCCGGTTCCGGCAAGAGCTCGCTGGTGTTCGGCACCATCGCCGCCGAGTCGCAGCGGATGATCAACGAGACCTACAGCGCGTTCGTGCAGGGCTTCATGCCGACCCTGGCGCGGCCCGAGGTGGACGTGCTCGACGGGCTGACCACCGCGATCATCGTGGACCAGCAGCGGATGGGGTCCGACCCGCGCTCCACGGTGGGCACCGCCACCGACACCGGGGCGATGCTGCGCATCCTGTTCAGCAGGCTCGGGACGCCGCACCTCGGTTCGCAGCAGGCGTTCTCGTTCAACGTGGCCTCGCTCAGCGGGGCGGGCGCGGTGACGACGGAACGCGGCGGGCGGACCGTGAAGGAACGCCGCGAGTTCAGCGTCACCGGCGGCATGTGCCTGCGTTGCGAGGGCCGCGGCAGCATCTCCGACATCGACCTCACCGAGCTCTACGACGACTCCAAGTCGCTGTCCGAGGGCGCGTTCACCATCCCCGGCTGGAAGTCGGACAACTTCTGGACGGTCCGCGTCTACGCCGAATCCGGATTCCTGGACCCGCACAAGCCGATCCGCGACTTCACCGAGCGGGAGATGCGCGACTTCCTGCACCGCGAGCCGACGAAGGTGAAGGTGGAGGGCGTCAACCTCACCTACGAGGGCCTGCTCCCGAAGATCCGCAAGTCGTTCCTGGCCAAGGACGTCGAGTCGATGCAGCCGCACATCCGGGCGTTCGTGGAGCGCGCGGTCACGTTCGCGACCTGCCCGGACTGCGACGGCACCCGGCTCACCGCGGCGGCCCGCTCCTCGAAGATCGGCGGGGTGAGCATCGCGGACGCGTGCGCGATGCAGATCAGCGACCTCGCCGGGTGGATCGGCGGCTTGGACGAGCCGTCGGTGGCGCCGCTGCTCACCTCGCTGCGCGGGACGCTGGAGTCCTTCGTGGAGATCGGGCTCGGCTACCTGTCGCTGGACCGGCCCGCGGGCACCCTGTCCGGCGGCGAGGCGCAGCGGGTGAAGATGGTGCGGCACCTCGGTTCCTCGCTGACCGACGTCACCTACGTCTTCGACGAGCCCACCACCGGCCTGCACCCGCACGACGTCCGGCGGATGAACGACCTGCTGCTCCGCTTGCGGGACAAGGGGAACACGGTGCTGGTGGTGGAGCACGAGCCGGAGACGATCGCCATCGCCGACCACGTCGTGGACCTCGGGCCGGGCGCCGGGACGGACGGCGGCGAGGTGTGCTTCGAAGGTGACGTGGCGGGGTTGCGGGCGGCGGGCACCACCACCGGCAGGCACCTCGACGACCGGGCCGCGCTGAAGACCTCGGTCCGGGAGCCGTCCGGGACGATCGAGGTGCGCGGCGCCCGCGCGCACAACCTGCGGGACGTGGACGTGGACATCCCGCTCGGCGTGCTGGTCGCCGTCACCGGCGTCGCCGGGTCCGGCAAGAGCTCCCTGGTGCACGGTTCGCTGCCGAAGGACGCCGGGGTGGTCTCCGTGGACCAGTCCCCGATCCGCGGTTCGCGGCGCAGCAACCCCGCCACCTACACCGGGCTGCTCGACCCGATCCGCAAGGCCTTCGCGAAGGCCAACGGCGTGAAACCGGCGCTGTTCAGCGCGAACTCCGAGGGTGCCTGCCCCGGCTGCGGCGGTGCCGGGGTGGTTTACACGGACCTGGCGATGATGGCCGGGGTCGCCACCACGTGCGAGGAGTGCGAGGGCGAGCGGTTCCAGCCGGCGGTGCTGGAGCACCGGCTCGGCGGCCGGGACATCAGCCAGGTGCTGGCGATGTCGGTGGCGCGGGCGGAGGAGTTCTTCGGCGACGGCGAGGCGAAGACCCCCGCCGCGCACCGGGTGCTGCGCCGGCTCGCGGACGTGGGACTCGGCTACCTCACCCTCGGCCAGCCGCTGACCACGCTGTCCGGTGGCGAGCGGCAGCGGCTGAAGCTGGCCACCCGCCTGGCGGAGCAGGGCGGCGTCTACGTCCTCGACGAACCGACCGCCGGCCTGCACCTGGCGGACGTGGCGCAGCTGCTCGGGTTGCTGGACCGGCTGGTGGACTCCGGCAAGTCGGTGATCGTCGTCGAGCACCACCAAGCGGTGATGGCGCACGCCGACTGGATCATCGACCTCGGTCCGGGCGCGGGCCACGACGGCGGCCGCGTCGTCTTCGAAGGCACCCCGGCCGACCTGGTCGCGGCCCGCAGCACCCGCACCGCCCAGCACCTGGCGGACTACGTCGGGGCCTGAGGCGGGAACCGCTCAGCCGGCCGGACGTTCACCTCGTTCGTCCGGATGAGGCGCTTGGGTAGCATTCGGGCCGTGGGCGTGCTGCGGTGGAGTGAGTTGCTGGCCGGTTCCGCCGGCCGCTCGTGGCGCACGGTTCGAGTGGAACGCTCAGTGCTGGCGATCGTGCACAACGTGACCGCGGCTACCCGGCTGCTCGACATCCTCCCGTTCTGGGCCGCGGACCACCGAATCCAGACCGCGTTCACCTGCATCGGGTCGAGTGCTTTCACCACGGGGACCACGGAGTTCCTCGCAGCGCACGACATCATCCCCCTCCCCTGGGCCGAAGCGATGTCCCAGGAGTTCGACCTCGCGGTATCCGCCAGCTACGGCGGTCCGCTGCACGAAGTGACCGCTCCGCTCTTAGTCGTACCGCACGGCATGGGATACAATAAAACGCTGGCGAAGCCCGGAAGCCCGGAAGCCCGGAAGCCCGGAAGCCCGGAAGCCCGGAAGCCCGGAAGCCCGGAAGCCCGGAAGCCCGGAAACCCGGAAACCCGGAAACCCGTTTTCGGATTGTCCGATGAATGGCTGCGCCACGAAGGCGAACTCATCCCCTCCACGACGGTGCTCTCGCACGTCGAGCAGGTCGACAGGCTGCGAGAACACTGTCCGGAAGCCGTCGATGTGGCGCTCGTCGCCGGTGATCCGTGCTTCGACCGGATCCTGGCCAGCGTTCCACTGCGGGAGACCTACCGGCGGAGCTTCGGGGTCCACGACGGGCAGCAGCTGGTCTTCGTCTCCTCGACTTGGGGAGATTCCTCCCTGTTCGGGCAGGATTCGTCGATCGTGGCCCGCTTGGCCGCACGACTCCCGTTGGACGAATACCGCATCGTCGTCGCGTTGCACCCGAACGTCTGGCACGGGCATTCGCCGTGGCAGGTGCGGATGTGGCTCGAGGACTGCGCCCGCGCCGGCGTCGTCGTCCTGCCTCCCGAAGAGGGTTGGCGGGCCGCGCTCATTGCCGCCGACCTCACCATCGGGGACCACGGTTCGGTCACCTTCTATTCGGCGGCTCTCGGCACACCACTACTGGTGACCGCGGCGCCAGAGGACTCGCTCGACCCGGAATCGCCGATCGCCCGGCTCAATGCCGCGGCACCGCTGCTGGATCCGAACCGTGATCTGCTCGCTCAACTGGAATCCACCGCTCGCTCCCACCGAACCGAGCGGTTCGCCGGTGTCACGGAACTCGCCACCTCGGTGCCGGGTGAGTCCGCCAGGTTGTTGCGCACCGCGGTGTACGATTGGCTGGAGTTGGACGAACCCGAGGTTCCCGCCGAACCCGTAGCGGTACCGCTGCCCGACGTGGACTTGCCCGCACCGCCCGGTCAGCTCGTGAGCGTGGAGGCGGGCGCCGGCGTCGAACTCCAGGTGCGGCGATATCCGGCGACTCCGGGCTCGTGGTCCTCCGGTGCCGGTGTCGTCCTGGTGACCGGTGTCCGATCCCCGTCCCGGCGGATGCTCGAGCTCGCCGACGTCGTGTTGCACGAGGAGCCGTGCACCGCCCCGGAGCAGTGGGCGCGGGCTTCGCTGGACGCGTTGCCCGGTTGCCTGCTCGCGGTGGTCCGGACTCCGGAGGGCCGGTGGCTCGCGGTGGCGCAGGACGGTCTGGCGGTGGTGTTCACCGCCGCTCCCGATCTCGGTGCGGTGTGCGGTGCGGTCCTGCACGGGTGGTTGCGCGACCGGCTCGTTCCGAGCGAGTTCCCGCGGACGGTTCCGGTGCGCTCGGGTGACCGCCGGAGCACCCTCGGGGTCAGCGTCCAGCAGGGCTGAACCGGCCCCGGCTCACACTTCGGGCCCTGCCAGCCGTGCCTCGACCTGCTCGGCTTGCGACGACCAGCCTTGCGAGCGGTAGAGCGCCTGCGCTTCGCGCTGCTGGGCTCGTGCCTCGTCCCGATCGCCCTCGGCCAGCGCGAGCTCCGCGAGGCCGAGCCGGATCTGGGCCACATCGGTGTGCCGGCGCAACTCGAGCATGGTGTCCAGCGCTCGGTGCAGGGCTACGCCTGCCGCCTCCGCCGCCCCCAACTCGCCGAGGCGCATCCCCAGCCACATGCGGGTTTTCGCGGTGTTGACGGCATCGCCCTTCTCGAACCAGGCCAACGCCTCCTCGAGGTGGAGCACCGCCTCGGATGCGGGAGCCACCGACCCGAGATGCATCCGTGCCACGCCCACCCGCTGCGGATTGCCCGACTTCCGCGCCAGCTCGAGGTTCTCCTCGAACAGCTCGCGGGCTCGCACGACCTGGCCGAGCCCACGGGCGGCCAGCGCCTGCGACTCGATCGTGGTGGCGGTCAGCTCCAGGTCTCCGTGGTCGGTGCACAGCTTCCGCGCTTGCGCGAACAGTTCCGCCGCGGCGGCGTACTCCTGCCTGCCGAGCGGCGCGAAACCGCGCTGGACGAGCGCGAGGGTGCGCACCAACGGCAGTTCCCAGTGTTCCGCGAGCCGTTCAGCGTAGTGGCTCGTCTCTTCGAGGTCGGCGAAGTCCTTGCTGTGCTCGTACAGCGGCCACAGAGCGATCGCGAGCACGCACGTCTCGACCCGGCCCTCCCGGTGATCATCGTCGATGACCGCCCGCAGCGTGCGCCGTTCGGCCTCCAGCCACTGCCGAGCCTGCGCCTTCTCGACGTGGGCACCGCCCGAGGTCAAGCCGGGCCAGAACCGTTCGAGCCAGCCACGCCTCGGATTCATCGCGTGTCCGCAGCGCACCGCGGCGATCCGGTAGTAGCTCGCTAGGCGGTCGCGGATCCGCCGGGCTTCGGCGCTCCGGCCTTCGTGCAGCTCGGCACGCCGCCGGGCGTGCTCGCGCACCAAGCGGTTCGCCCCGTAGCGTTCCTCCCCCGTCGAGGTCACGAGCTTCGCTGCGACGAGTCGGTCCAGGTGCGCTTCGACGTCCTCCGGGTCCGCGTCCAGCCCGGCGGCGAGCGCTTCCAAACTGATGTCCCCGTCGCCCTGGTGCTGGCCGAACGCCAGATAGCAGCTGTGCTCCGCCGGGGAGAGCCGATCCGCGGCCGCGTCGAACACGACGTCCACCGACAGCTCCGGATCCCGGGAGAGTCCCCGCACCAACCGGCCTTCTCGCGAGAGCCGTGCCACGAGCGGAGCCACGGGGCGTTCGCCGCGTCCCAGGAGCAGCACGGCCGCCACCGACAGCGCCAACGCCGATCCCTGGCACAGCCCGATGAGCTCCTCCACCGCCGCCGGTTCCGCGTCCACCAGGGGCGCGCCCGCGATGCGGCGCAGGAGTTCCCGCGCCGACTCCGGTTCCAGCGGGGTGATCTCCACGAAGGTGACCTGCTCGGTCGCTCGCAGTCCGCTGAGGTCCCCGACGGAGGTCACCAGCACCGCGGATCGGCCCACGCCCGGCAGCAGGTGCCGCACCTGCGAGGCACGAACTGCATCGTCGATGACCACGGCCACCCGCTTGCCGGCGCTCCACTCCCGGAACCAGGCCGAGCGCGACGCCAGGCTGTCCGGTATCTCGTGCGGCTCGAACCCCACGCGGATCAGGAACTGGCGCAGCGCCTCGCTCTCCGACCCTGGCGCTCCGGCGCCGTCCGGCCCCGAACCCAACGGGGCGTAGAAGACCCCGTCGGGAAAGGTGTTCGAGTGCGCGAACACCCAGCGGTAGCCGGTGGCGCTCTTCCCGCTCCCCGGCGGACCCACGATCACCGCGATCGCCGGCACCTGGCCCTCGTCCGAGGGCCGGAGCAGTGCGGCGCTGATCTCCGACAGCTGCCGTTCGTTGTTGGTGTAGTGCGAGGTCGGGTTCGGCACCTGGTTTCGCAGCTCGGCCTGCCGCCAAGGCAGGTGCAGGTGCATGTCCCCGGTGAGAGTGCCCACCTGGGCAACGACCTGCGCTGATCCCGTGTTCTCGTTGCGGTGACCGTCCGCCATCGAGGCCGCCCCCTGGTTCCGTCGAAGATCGGCACCAGCATAACGCTTGGTGATCGTGCGGAGTCAGACAATCACCGAGCTCGGGTCAGTGCAACGCCCGGCCATCGTCCGCATCGGCGGGCGGTCCTCCACCAGCACGTCGGAGCGGTGGAGCACCGCGCTGCCGTCCTCGAAGCGGAACTGGTCGAACGGAGCGGACGCCACGTCGGTGCCGACGACTCCGCACCGCCGCAACGCCGTGTCGAGGACCTGGCGCGACATCACGCCCAAGGCCGCCAAGTCCTGGTGCAGGTGCCCGCGAACTCCCAAGTTGACCTGCGCGAGACCGTCGAGTCCGTGCGCGGAATGAGCGTCCAGCAGCAATCCGATCTCCACCCCGTACCCCGGTGCGAACGGGACGGACTCCAGGAATTCTCGGCGCGCCGCGTATTCCCCCGCCAGCGGCTGCACCACTCCGCTCAACTCCGGACGCAGCGCCGACAGCAGCGGGCGGGCGAGCAGCTCGGTGACCCTGCCACCACCGGAGGCCTCCTCGGCGGCGGGCAGCACCGCGCCGGTCTCCAGCGGACGCCGGTAGAAACCCTTGACCAGCACCGGTTCCGCCGAACTCAGCAACGGGCCGAGCAGAGCGGGCACGATGTCCGCCTCGCACCGGGTGAGGTCGGCGTCGACGAACACCACGAGGTCTCCGTCGGTCGCGGCCAGCGACCGCCAGAGCACCTCCCCCTTGCCAGGGCGCGGTGCGCACCGCGGCAACACGTCTTCCCTGCGCAGCACCCGAGCGCCCGCCCGCTCGGCCACGGCCACCGTCCGGTCCACGGAGCCCGAGTCGACCACCACCAGCTCGTCGACCAGCGGCTGCTCACCTGACCGTCCCGGCCCCGTCAGTGGCAAGAGGGTGGACACGACCCGGCCCACGGTCTCCTGCTCATCCAGCGCCGGAAGCACCAGGCTCACCCGTTGCTCGCCCTTCAACTCCGCGAGTTCCGGAACCGTCCACTCAGGGCGCTGGAAGGTACGCCGTCGGAACCAATCGTGCACCGCAGGGTCCACGTCCAGCCTCCTCCCCCGACCAGCTCAGCGATGATCGCCCTTGCCGGATGCAGCACCGAACGCACTGCTCACCGCCGCTGATCTTCTCAGGGAACACGCTGTCCGCCACCGGGCGGGCTCGGGTTCGGAGCCCGCCCGGTCCGGTCAGTCCTGGTGCCAGAACAGGGCTTCCGGGTTCTGCTCGGTCGGGCCGTCGAGGACGGGTTGCGGCAGGCCGCGCAGGTGCCGGTCGAGGAACGCCGCGACGTAGCGGTCGCCGAGTTCGGTGCCGCGGGCGCCGGACAGCGGTTCTCCCGGTCGTTCGATGCCGAGCTGGTCGGCCAGCACCGACAGGTCGATGGCGGTGCTGTGCCCGGAGCCGTTCAACGTGATCCACCGCTTCCAGCCGTGCAACCGCTCCCAGGTGCGGTCCCACGAGTCGTCGACGCCGCCCGGTCCGTGCGCACCGGCGCCGAGCAGCAGGAACGGGCGGTCGAGCGGTTCGACGGGGGCGAAGAACGTGCCGTCCAGGTCGGCGCCCGCGTCGATCCGCGGATCGTCGTGCATCGTCTCGGCGGCACTGGCGCCGCCGATGGAGTGCCCGACCATGCCGATCGAGTCCGGGTCGACGAGCGGGCCGAACCGCGGGTCCTCCAGGAACTCGTCGAGGAAGAACCGCACGTCGAGCGACCTGCCGCGCACCACGCCCGCGAGGTCCGCGGTCTCGCACGCGTCGCACTCGGTGACGTGGCCGTCGGGGAACTCGATGCCCGCCGCCTCGTGGTCGTGCCCGATGGCCGCGACCACGTAGCCGCGGGAGGCGAGGTCCTCGGCCATGCCGCTCATCGTCGCGCGGGGGAACGAGAATCCCGGCGAGAGCACCACCAGCGGATGCCCGTCCGGGGTGCGCTGCGGCGGGGCGTCGACCTTCGCGTGGGTGGCGACGGTGCTGAGGACCTCGGGGTCGTCGACGGGCGGGGTGCCGTGCTCGGCCTGGAGTTCCAGGAACAGCCGCGATTCCGCCGGGCTCAGGTAGCGGGCCGGCTCCCCCACCGCTTCGGCCGCCGGGTACCAGACGGTGATCATCAGTTCCCGCGCGCCGGTCGGCACCCACGGGTCGGGGCGGGATTCGTCCCGCAGGTGCAGCGAGCCGGTGCCGACCGGGTTCGGGCCGGTCGGCGCGGGCAGTTCCAGCCGCGGCGCAGCCGGTGCCGCGGCCGAGGCCGGTACCGGTGCGAGCAGCAGTGCCGCGGCCGTGGCGGCTCCGGCGAGTCGAGTGGTTCTGCGCATCTTCTCCCCAGCGGGTAGCAGGATTCCGCCGCAGCGGATCTCCCCTGCACCTTGTCGCACCGGCCTCCCCGGCACCTCGGGAATTCCCCTGAGAACCGCGCCCCGGGGAACCCGGTGGCCGTTCACCCGGCGGGATGCGGGCGCCACCCCGTCCTGTTCGGGTCGTGCCAGGGGTTTCCGGTGGCGGCGACCCGGGGCGGGGTGGTGAGCCAGCACGTGGCGTCCGGGTCCCAACCGGCCAACACCGAGGCGCGGTCTCCGTCGACGGGGATCGCGATCCCGGCGGTGGTCAGGTAGCCGGTGACGGTGAGGTGCACGGCGTCGTGGTGGCGGGCGACCTCGGACCAGTCCGGCAGCACCCAGCGCCCGTCCCGGCCGGTGGTGCGGTACCAGTCGTGGCGGTGGCTCGCCGACACCTCCAGCGGGTGGTCGCGGCACAACCGGGCCCAGGCCTCGGGGCCGTCGATCTCGTAGACCTCGGCGTCCGGCGGAACCTCGGCCGAGTGCACGGCGGCGTCCTCCCAGCCCATCCCGTCCTCGACGAACCACAGGCCCCCGGGTCCGTGCTCGCCCATGTTCCGCGTCGTCCACGGCAGTTCGCACGGCGGGCCGGACCACCAGATCGCGCTGAACGGGGCGTCGATCGAGCGCGGCCACTCGCGGCGGGCACGTTCCTCCGTGGACACCTCCTCGGTGCGCCAGCGGGCCAGGGCACCTTCCGGATCGACCGGTCCCGGGACGGAGGTGCCCGGGCGGAACGTCACCAGCCGCTGGAACTCGCGGTCGAGCGGACTCGTCCACCAGTCCGCCGCCGCGCAGCCCGCGAGCGCCACGGCCGCCGGTTCCAGGGCCGCGCGGATAGGCGGCGCGGCGGCGAGCACGTCCTTCCCGTCCGGTTCCTGCCAGTAGCGGGCGGCGGCGACCGCTTCTGCCAGCACCCGCACCAGGTCCGCCGCACCGGGCTCGGGCGGCGGGAGCGCGGCGAGCAGGTCGGCGATCTCGGCGTTCGACGGGTGCGGCGGAGCTTCCACGTCGGGCCCGGTGCCGAACAGCACCGACTTGCCCGCGGCCGCATCCACGTGGTGCGCCGCGAAGAACACCGCGCGGCGCGCCGCCGCCCACCGCTCGTCGTCCCCGGAGGACAGCGCCAGTTCCAGGCAGCACCGGCGGCCGCGCGGCCCGGACAGCAGGGATTCCGCGGTGGGGAACACGGTCGACACCGTACCCATCCGCTGGGATCGATCGGGCCGGGATGCGCGCACGGACACCTCCGCTCGCCCGGAAGAGCCCGCGCCGCAACGACGATCGTGCTCGTCCGCGGCGAACGGATCAACGCTCTCCTCCCGGAATCCGGCGCAGGTGGTCAGTTCCAGCCATCGGCGCCGCTCCGGGTCCGGTCGCGGGAATGATCGCGATCTCGTCGGGCGAACCGCCCGCGCCTCCCCCGAAAGGTGCAAGACGTGCGCAGAAGGACATTCCTGGCAACGACCCTGACCTCGGCGCTGGCCGTTCCCGCGCTGGCTCGGACCGGTCTGGCCGTGCCCGCGGCGCGCGCCCCGGAACCGCCGCCGGAAACGTGGCAGGAGCACTGGTTCGAGCATTCCGAAGAGCTGCGGCTCGCCGACCACAACGACACGGTCGCGCTGTACTTCGACCGAGACGTGGACCAGGCCGCGAGCGAGTGGCTGCTGCCGTACCTGACGTCGATGTGGCAGTACGCGCAGCGGACCTACGGCAACTCCGGGAACCGGATGAACGAGGACCGCCTGTACTCGATCCACCACGAGGGCAAGCACTTCGGCGGGCACCCGTCCACCGTGTACGACGAGTCGCACGACCACCGCAACGTCAGCGACGTCGGCGGCACCGACTGGACGACCCCGCAGTACGAGATCGTCACGCACGAGACGGGCCACATCGTCGAGCTCATCGCCGCCGGCAAGCACGGTTCGCCCGCGTTCGGCCTGTGGGGCGACAGCAAGTGGATGGAGTTCTACATCTACGACGTGTACGTCGGGCTCGGCATGGAGGCCGAGGCGCAGGACTTCTTCGACCGGATGTCGGCCGACGACCACGTGGACGACTTCCCGCGCGAGGGCACGCACTGGTTCCGCGACTGGTTCCACCCGCTGTGGCGCGACCACGGCGGCGCGCAGGTGATGGTGCGCTACTTCGCGCTGCTGGGCGAGCACTTCCCGGCGTCGGGCGACTCGTTCTCCCGCGAGCTGAACTGGGGCGAGTTCGTGCACTTCATGAGCGGCGCCGCGGGGAAGAACCTGAAGGAGCAGGCCACCGGCGCCTTCGGCTGGCCGGACGACCGCGAGCAGCAGTTCACCAAGGCCCGCCAGGAATTCCCCGGAGTCACCTATTAGAAGTCCACAAAGGACCGACAGCATGCGAGCGGGGGGGGGGCCTGAATCAGGTGCCCCCCCGCTCAACAGAGCCATCACCGGCCTTCATCTTTCGCCTGTCAGCGGCGAAGCCGATGAGCCGCCGACCACCCAAGACACCGGCACCGCAGCGGGTTCTCAGCTGGTTCCTCGCGAGGACAGCGATTTCTCATGTGGCGGAGCCACCTGTGAAATCGATCCCGCAGCGAGGAACCAGCTGAGGTTCCGCCACCCCCGAGCAACAGGAGTGGAGAGACCTCAACCTCCGAAACCCTGAAGCAACTTGGTGAATTCGTAGGGTTGTTGTTCGATGCTGCTGCACGTCGGCGACACCGCGCCACCCGGGCAGCCGCCGTTGTCCCGCCCGGCCGACCAGAACGACAGCAGGCCGATCTGGTTCTCGTTGGCCCAGTCCACCAGCTGCTGCGCGTGCTCCTGGGTGAACTCGTTGCCGTTGAAGTTGCGGCCGATCATCGGCGTCACGCCGAGCTTGGCCTTGAGCCCGGCTTCGTCGACGTCCGGCCAGACCTGCTTCATCTGCCCGAGGGTCGCTTCGGCGGCGGCGATGACGGCCTCGCCCCACGGCTTCTGCGAACCGAACTCCATCGCCATCGGGTTGACCAGCACGTCGACGCCGTGGTCGGCGGCGCTCTGCAGCACCTGCAGCGAGTACGGGTCGAGGCCGGTCTCGTCGCTCTGGACCCGCAGGGTGTAGCTGACCTGGGTGCCACGTTCGGCCTGCAGCTTCGCCAGCGCCTCGTTCACCACGTCGTGCTGGATGGTGGCTTCGACGTCGATGTCCAGGTGGTTCGAGCCGGTGGTGTCCAGAATGGACTTGTAGGCGTTCAGCAGCTCGTCGGAGGTGCCGCAGACGCTCTCCAAGTACGGGCCCATCGCACCGCCGGTGGCGACGATGACGTCCCCGCCCTGCGCGCGCAGCTCGTCGATCTGGCCGATGATCCGCTGGTCGTCCAGCGCCGCTTCACCGCCCCACATCGGGGTGCAGCCCGCGGCGCTGCCGAGCACGAAGGCCAGCGTGAAGTGCTTCTGCCCGGTGGCCTCGGCGACCTCGGGCAGCGTCGGCGATTCCTGCATCACGTCGATGTAGGGCGCGGTCTTGATCTCGGCGGGCGCGGCGGGCGCGGCGAAGGCGGCGGGCACTGCGGGCGCGTCCGGCGCGGCGGCCGCGGCGCCGACCGCGGTCAGCGGGAGCATGGTTCCGGCGGCGACGGCCACCAGCAGCTTCGGAAGCTTCTTCATCAGGTTTCTCCTGACCATCACTGGTATTCGGCGAGGATCTTGGTGAACTCGTACGGCGCCTGCTCGATACTGCTGCACTTCCCGTCGGCCCAGCCGCCCTCTTCGGTGCACACGCGGTCCCGGTTCAGCGCCCAGTACGAGAAGCGGCCGATCTGGTGCTCGTTCGCGTAGTCGAGCAGCGCGCGGAAGGTGTCGGGGGTGAACAGCTCGCTCGGCTGGTCGGTGTGGCCGTTCATCAGGATGACGCCGGTGCGCGCGTAGGCGGCCGCGTCGTCGTACTCGGGGTGCAGTTCGCGCAGCTGCCCGTGGAACGCCTCGGCGACGGAGATCGCGCTGTTCGCCATGTCGTCGCCGGGGCCGCCGTAGTCGAAGTCCATGATCTTGAACAGGTCGATCTCGGCGCCGATGTCCTTGGCACGCTGGATCTCCGCCTTGCCCGCCTCGTTGAGGCCGACCGTGGTCATCGGCAGGGTGAGGGTCACGTGCAGCTCGGGGTTGCGCTCCTTCAGCGTCTTGATCGCTTCGAAGCGCTTGGTCTCGCCCGCGACGTCGCCGAGGTCGTCGCCTTCGACGTCGAGGTCGATGTGGGTGAGCTCGTACTTGTCGATCACCTGCTGGTAGGCGTCGGCGAGCGCGGCCGAGTCGGCGCAGGCGGCACCGAGCTCGATTCCGTTGTAACCGCCGAAGGACACCGACAGGTCACCGCCCGCCGCGCGCACCGCGTCGGCCTTCGCCTGGACCGCGGTGTCGGTGGCGACCTCCTGGTCGGCCTTGCCGTCCCAGGTGGGAGTGCAGCTCCCTTCGTCGGGGGCGAGCACGAACGCGAAGATGTAGTCGCGCTGGCCGCTGGATTCGATCGCCTCGGCGATGTCCTGCGGGTCGTTGTCCAGCGGCATGTAGTAGGGCGCGGCGCGCAGGTCGCCCGCGGCCGCCGGGGCGGGTGCGTGGGTGGCCGCGGCCGCGGCGCCGGTGAACGGCAGCACCAGCAGCCCTGCCGCGAGCGCCGCCATGCGGATCGTTCTGGTCGTCAACGGGTACTCCCCTCATACCGGTCCGGCCGGGGTGGCCGGGCGGTGGTGCGGACGAGAGATCCGGAGCGCGCCGCGCTCGGCCCCGGGTCCGGCGCGGGCGCGGTCCCGATCAACTGCCGAACGCGCAGCACCGTATGTGGACTAGACCACACCGTCAACGGGTCCAGACCACTTTGGCGTAGATGCGACGCGACCCCGTCGCCGAGCGGCGACCACCCGGTCGGTGCGTCAGCATGGAGGCCCGCCGGCCGCGGATTCCCCGCCGCTCGGCGGACTCCCACGGTGAGGGGGACGAGATGAGCGAACTCGGAACCGGACCGCTCGTGGTGGGCGTCGACGGATCGGGCACCGCGCGCGGCGCCGTCCGGTGGGCCGCCGCGGAAGCCGCTCGCCGCCGCCGCGCGCTGCGCATCGTCTACGCCGACGTGTTCGCACTGCCCGCGCTGCCGGGGATCCCCGGCGTGCGGTGGTCACACGCGCCCCGCGCCGAAGTGCGCGCCGAGGTGCGGAAGTGGCTCGCCGACGCCGCCGAGATCGCCCAGCGGCAGAGCCCCGACCTGGAGGTGCGCACCGAATCGGTGCCCGGGTCGCCCGCCTCGGTGCTGATCGAGGAGTCGGTCTCAGCCGGGCTCGTGGTGGTCGGTGACCGGGGGCTCGGCGGGTTCTCCGGGCTGCTCGCCGGTTCCGTCGCGGTCGCGGTGGCCGCGCACGGGCACTGCGCGACCGTGGTGGTCCGCGGGCGCGGCGAACCCGCGGACGGGCCGGTCGTGGTGGGCCTGGCCGGGTCCCGGCAGGCGCCGCTGCTGCTGGAGCACGGGTTCGCCGCGGCCGCCGCGCACGACGTGCCGCTGCACGTGGTGCACACCTGGAACCTCGTCGGCGTCGACTCGAAGTGGATGCGGGTGGGGCTCGCCGCCGACGAGATCGAGGAGGGTTCGCACCGGCTCCTCGCCGAACTGATCAGCGGCAGGCGGGAGCACCACCCGGACGTGCGGGTGCAGCGGTTCGTCGCCAAGGGATCGCCCGCCGCGACCCTGCTGGAGCACGCGGCAGGGGCGACGCTCGTCGTGGTCGGCACCCGCGGACGCGGCGGATTCACCGGCATGCTGCTGGGATCCACCAGCCAGGCCCTGATCCACCACGCGCCGTGCCCGGTGCTCATCGCCCGGACGCCGAAGCGGTGAGCTGCGTCCCGGACCACTCGGAATCCACCGCCGGGTGACGCATGATCGGGCGCGGCCGTCGCACCGGCGGCCTCCCCGAGCTCCCGGAGGTCACCGGATGCCCGAACGCGACGACGTGCCGCAGCGGGCGCTGGTGCTGGTCGTGCGGCCCACCCCGTCCGGCGTGGACGAACGGTCGCTGCGGGCCGTCGTGCGCGCCGTCGCCGAGCGGACCGGCGGCCCCGTGCTCGCCGCGCACCTCGACCAGGGCGAACCCTCGGTGCACGACGTCCTGGACCGGCTCGACGCGGACGGCGCGAGCAGCGCCGTGCTCGTCCCGCTGGCGCTGCCCGACGACCGGTACCTGGCGTCCTGGCTGGCCAAGGCCGTCGCGAACTGGCGGGAGACCCGCGCAGGCGCGCTCGACGTGCGGATGGCGCGCGGTCCGGCCGCCGCCACCGGTCTCGCCGAGGCGATCGCGGGGCTCGCCGACGAGACCGCACCGATCACCGCCTCCCCCGCCGGGTTCCGCAGCCCCTCCTGGTCCGTGCTCGACGTCCCGGACCGGCACCTGTTCGTCTGCCGCGGCCCGCGCTGCACCGCGCACGGCGCGGGGCCGGTGCACCGCGCGCTGGCCGACCTCGTGCGCGGGACCACCGCCAAGGTGACGCCCGCGGGCTGCTTCGGCCCGTGCAACCTCGGCCCCCTCGTCATCGACCACCCCGGCGGCACCTGGCACCAGCACGTCGACGCCGACGGTGCCGCGAAGCTCCTCGACCGGGGGACGGGCCGCCGAGCGGGCGGTGCCGGGTGCCGATGATCACCCAGGTGGAGGCGCTCGGGGACTGACGTGGGCAAACATGTGATGATGTGGGGACGATGCCGCGAACCAGTGAACTTCCGACCCCACCGGACTCCGAGGCCGGGGGGCGCGGTGAGCGACCGCGCCGCCGGATGAGCCCCGAGGAACGCCGGGAGCACCTGCTCGCCACCGCCCTGCAGCTCTACGGCGAGCGGGCCATGGACGACGTGTCCGTGGACGACATCGTGGCCGAGGCCGGGGTCTCCCGCGCCCTGTTCTACCGCTACTTCTCGAACCTGCGGGAAGTGCACGTCGCGGCGCTGACCACCGTCGTGGACGAGCTGATCGAGCGCATCACGCTGCCGCAGGACGGCGATCTGATCACGCAGCTGCGCTCCGCGCTGGCCGAGTTCGTCTCCTCCGTGGAGGCGTTCGCCAGCAGCTACACCGCGTTGCTGCGCAGCGGTTCCACCATCGCCACCAGCGAGACGGAGACGCTGGTGGACAAGGTGCGCAACCACGTGGTGGACCTGGTGTGCCAGCGGATCGGCATCGTGGACCCGTCCGCGCTGCTGCTGCTGACGCTGCGCGGCTGGGTGGCGCTGGTGGAGACCACGTGCGTGACGTGGCTGGCCACGCACAACCCGCCGCGCGAGGTGTTCGAGCACTGGCTGACCGACCAGCTCATCACGATGGTCGGCACCACCGCGGGCCACAGCGAGCAGGCCGCCGAGGAGATCGCGCCCCTGCTGCGCGAACTGAGCTGACCGCCGGTCCGCCCCCGCTCGGCGGCGGAGCTACCGGCCGAAGCGGCGGGCCGCGCCCAGGAGTTCCGGCACGGTCGCGAACTTGACCCGCGGGCGCCCGGTCCGCTCGCCGCGCTCCCGCTCCGCCCGGTCGATGTTCAGCATGCCGCGCCGGCCGATGGACCGCGGCGCGCGGGCGCGCACCAGCCGGTCGAACCCGGAGCGCGCCGGTTCGCGCAGGTGTCCGGCGGCGGCGTCGTCGAGCAGCGAGCCGACGGTGTCGCGCGCGCATCCGCGGTTGGTGCCGATCCCGCCGGACGGGCCGCGCTTGGCCCAGCCCACCACGTAGGTGCCGGGCAGCGGGTTCCCCGCGGCGTCGAGCACCCGGCCACCCCGGTTCGGCACGGTCGCGGTGGCCTCGTCGAACGGCAGCCCGGCGATGGGGGTGGCGCGGTAGCCGATGGCGCGGACCAGCAGTCCGGTCGCGATCTCGCCGCCGTCGCGGACCCGCACCGAGCGCACCCGGTCGGTGCCGCGGACCTCGGCCGGGGCCGCGCCGAAGCGGAACACGAGGCGCTTGCCGTCGGCGGGAGCCTCGGTCAGGTCGACGTCCTCGACGGGGAGTTCGGCGAGCAACTGCGCCTTGCCGCCCGGTTCCGGTTCGGCGAACGCCTTGCGCACCTCGGGCCCGTCCTCGACGACGGCCCGCACCCCGGGGAGGTGGCGCATGGCGTGGAACTCGGGCGCGGTGAACGCGGCGTGCTCCGGTCCGCGCCGCGCCAGCAGCACCACCTCCCGCACCCGGCTGCCGCGCAACCGCTCCAGCGCGTGGTCGGCGATGTCGGTTCCCGCGAGCTCTTCCGGGTCGCTGAGCAGGATGCGCGCCACGTCCAGCGCCACGTTGCCGTTGCCCACGACGACGGCGCGCTCCGCGGACAGGTCCACGCCCAGGTCGGCGAAGTCCGGGTGCGCGTTGTACCAGGACACGAAGGAGGTCGCGGAGACGCTGCCCGGCAGGTCCTCGCCGTCCACGCCGAGTTCGCGGTCCGTGGCCGCGCCGACCGCGTAGATCACCGCGTGGTGGTGCGCGGCCAGGTCCTCGTGCGCGACGTCCCGGCCCACCTCGACGTTCATGTGCATCCGCAGCCGCGGGTGCTGGTACAGCCAGGAGAAGCCGTCGGCGATCTTCTTCGTCGACTGGTGGTCCGGCGCCACCCCGGAGCGCAGCAGCCCGCCGGGCAGCGGCAGCCGGTCGAGCATGGTGATCTCGGCGCCGGTGTCGCGCAGCAGCGCCTGCGCCGTGTAGCAGGCGGCCGGTCCGGTTCCGACGATCGCGACGCGCAGCGTGCCCGGGTACTCCGGCAGCGAGCGCGGGAAGTTCGGCGCGGTCCACTCGTTGGACACGTCCGCGGTCTCGTAGTACTCGCGGTTCATCCGGGCGTACTCGGTATCGGCGCCGCGCAGCCGGTCCACCGGGAAGATCGCGTCCACCGGGCACGCGTCCGCGCAGGCCCCGCAGTCGATGCACGTCTGCGGGTCGACGTAGAGCATGTCGGTGCGGCCGAAGTCCGGTTCGTCCGGCGTGGGGTGGATGCAGTTGACCGGGCACACCGACACGCAGGAGGCGTCGGTGCAGCAGGTCTGGGTGATCGCGTAGGCCATGGTGGTTCCTCGTCCGCCCGACGCCTGCGCGCGGCAGGTCGTTCCGTTCGCTGCCCGGTGCTCCCCGCCCGGGGGGGCGCCCCCCCCCGGCCGGGGGCGGGGGGGGGCGGGGCGGGGCATGGTGTTTGGGGGGGGGGGTGGCCACCGCCCGCCCGGGGGGCCCCCCCCCCCCCCGGCGGGGGGCGGGGGGGGGGGGCGGCGGCCCCCGCCGGGGCCCCCCCCCCCGGCCCCGCGGCGGCCCCGGCGCCGCGCCCCCCGGCTCCGGGCTCAGATCATGTTGATGCGGCGGTAGATCGCCATCGCCGGGCGGTTCAGCAGGCCCGCCTCGGACAGGAAGTCCATCAGGTGCACGCAGCTGTTGCGCAGCATGGACTTGCGGTGCTCGTTGCGCCGCACCGCGGCGACCGCGCGGTCGGGGTCCAGGCCGACGGAGGCGTAGACCTCCTTCTGCACCAGGTTGGAGGCGACGATGTCGGCGACCACGGCGATGAGCACGGCGCTGGCGTTGCGACGCACCCGGCCCGCCCCGCGCATGCTCTCCTTGATCTCCTGGCGGGCGAACTTCATGTGCCGCGCCTCCTCCACCACGTGGATCTTGCTGGTGGTGCGCACGATGCCGAGCACGTTCTCGCCGCGCATCCAGTCGCGCTGCATGACGTCGAGGATCTCCTCGGCCACCAGGATCCCGCCGTAGGCGGATTCGGCACTGGCGAGCGTCTTGAACAACCGGCCGAGCTGGGCGATGAGCCGCGGCGGCAGGTAGGCGGGGACGTCCATCTTCGCGCAGGCGCGGGCGAACATGATGGAGTGCCTGCATTCGTCGGCGATCTCGGTGAGGGCGAACTGGAACTCGGCGTTGGCGGGGTTCTTGACGTACTGGTCGCGCAGCACCATCTGCTGCAGGATCATCTCGAACCAGATGCCGATGCTCATCACCGAGCAGACCTCGTGCCGGGTGAGCGTGACCCGCTGCTGCTCGGTGAGCTCGTCCCACAGCGGGGTGCCGTAGAGGGTGCTCCACTCCGGGTTCAGGCCGTACTCGTCCGGGGGCAGCGGCGATTCCCAGTCGACCTCGGTGGCCGGGTCGTAGGACAGGGTGGCCGCCGAGTCCAGCAACCGCTGCGAGACGTCTTCGTCCGCGGCGGTTCGCTGCGCGGATTCCGCTGGTGCGCTGGTCATCGTTGACACCTCCACTGGGCCCTCCCACGGGCCGGGCCGGCTGCGGGCTGGTGGGGCGGCCGGGTCGGTCGCGGCGCCCCTGTGAGACACGATGTCACATTAGACAGAGTGTCAATAAGGTGTCGAGCCGTCCCCCTCGACGGCACCCGACCAGCCGAACGCGCCCGCGCGGCACGCGGCGAACGACGGCCCGCTCGCCTCCCGGAGGACCCCGGGCGACCGCCCGCCGACTTCCCAGTCAGTCGACTGCCTTACAGTGAGTCGTGCGCCGACCGGTCCGCCGGGCGAGGCCGACGAAGGGAGCGATCCGATGTCCGTCCTGTCCCGCCCCGCGGTGGCGGCCCTCGCCGCGAAGGCCATGCAGCGCGCCGTCGCCCGGGTCCGCCCGCCGCACGACCGGTTCCCCGAGTTCCCGGGCCGCACCGAGGTGCTCACCGTCCCCACCGCGGCGGGACCGGCCCGCGCGGTGCTGTACCGGCCGGACGCGACCGGGGGAACCGTGCCGCTGCACGTCAACTTCCACGGCGGCGGCTTCGTCATGGGGCTGACCGAACTCGACGACCCGCTGTGCAGGCTCATCGCCGGGACCGCGGAGGTCGCGGTGCTCAACGTCGATTACGTCCTCGCGCCGCAGCACCCGTTCCCCGCCCCGCCGCGGCAGGCGTTCGACGTGGTCCGCTGGGCCGCCGAGCACGGCGATCGGCACGGTTGGGACGGCTCCCGGCTGTCGGTCGGCGGGCAGAGCGCAGGCGGCTCGCTCGCCGCCGCCGTCGCGCGCCAGGCCTTCGAGCAGGGCGGACCGCGGATCGCGCTGCAGGCGCTGCACTACCCGTCGCTGGACCTGGTCACCCCGTTCCGGGACAAGGGATCGCCGCTGCCCAAGCCGATGCTGCGCCCGTGGATGGCGGAGGTCTTCAACGCCTCCTACCTCCGGGACCCGCGCTGGGCCGACGACCGGTTGCACTCCCCCGCCGCACCCGGGGACACCACCGACCTCACCGGCATCGCGCCCGCGCTGGTCGTCACCGCCGAGCACGACGTGCTGCGCGGCGAGGGCGAGCGCTACGCGGAACGGCTGCGCGAGGCGGGAGCGCTCGTGCGGCACCACGTGGTCTCCGGGGCCGACCACGGCTACGACGTGCAGGACCCGGACCGGGCCCGCGCCGGCTACGACCTGATCGCCCGCCACGTGCGGCGAGCGCTGCACGCGGACTGACACCGCCCACCGGCTCCCGCCGCGCGGGGCGCGAGGCCCGGCGCGGGAGGCGCGAAGCCGGACGGATCCCGCGCTCGGCACCGCCCCCGGGATCCGGTCGACAGGAGGGAAACCCGATGACCGCCACCCCGCTGTCCCCCGAGTCCACGGTGGCCGAATGGCTCGACCACCCCGCGGGCGGCCCGATCCTGCGCCGGATGCTGGCGGAGAACGGGCAGAGCCCCGCGGCGCTGCGCTCGGTGCGCCGGTTCCGGATGAGCAGGCTCGTCGCGCTCAGCGGCGGGCGGCTCAGCGCCGAGGAGGTGGACCGGCTGGCCGCCGAGGCCAACGCCACCGCCACCCCCGACGCGGCAGGTGCTCCCAC
>NZ_JAIUJZ010000059.1:0-15876 GCF_020176775.1 Saccharopolyspora sp. 6M | reverse complement strand
GCTCCGGCATCGGCCGGGCCACCGCCTCCCGCGTCGCCCGCGAAGGCGGCCGGGTCGTGGCGGCCGACGTCGACCCGGGCCGGCTCGACGCGCTGCTCGCCGAGCACGCCGAGCACGAGGTGGTGCCGGTCCGCGCCGACATCACCGACCCGGACGGGATCGCGGCGATCGTGGCCGCCGCGGACGGCAGGGTCGACGCGCTCGCCAACATCGCCGGGATCACCGACGGGATGGTGCCGCTGCACGAGGTGGACGACGAGCTGTGGCACCGGGTCTTCGAGGTCAACCTGCACGGCGCGTTCCGGCTGACCCGCGCGGTGCTGCCGCTGATGCGCGCCGCCGGGCGGGGTTCGATCGTCAACGTGTCCTCGGAGGCGGCGCTGCGCGGCTCGACCGCGGGCACCGCCTACACCGCGTCGAAGCACGCGGTGGTCGGACTGACCCGCAGCGCGGCGTTCATGTACGGCCCGGACGGGATCCGGGTGAACTCGGTGGCGCCGGGCGGGGTGGCGACGGGCATCGAGGGCGCGATGAACTCGGCGCTGGGCCGGGAGCGGATCGAGCCGACGCTGGCGGCGCTGCCGGACATCGCCGAGCCGGAGCACGTGGCCGCGTCGATCGCGTTCCTGCTCAGCGAGGATTCGGTGAACCTCAACGGCGTGCTGCTGCCCTCCGACGGGGGCTGGTCCGTCCAATGAGGACACCCGTTCGCGGCGGGGCGGCGTGCCGCACTTGCTTTCAGTCAATCGACTGAATTAGTCTCGTGGGCACCGCCACCCCACCACCAGGAGCCCGCGTGAGCCAGCCAGCCCCGCCGAACGACCAGCCGATCTCCACGCGCCGCACCGGTTTCGACCCGGCGCCGGACGTGGCCGCGCTGCGCTCGCGCGACGGGATCACCCGGATCCGCACCCCGTTCGGCCCGTCCGCCTGGCTGCTCACCCGGCACGCCGACGTGCGGCGCATGCTCGGCGACGCCGACGCCTTCCGCAACGGCTGGGGCCCGGAGGACCTGGACGGCGCGCGGCGCGACCCGCGGCAGCTCTCCGGGGAGCGCAGCGGCAACCTGCTCGCGCTCGACCCGCCGGACCACACCCGGCTGCGCCGGATGCTCACCCCCGAGTTCACCGTCCGCCGGATGCGCCGCCTCGAACCGCGCATCGTCGAGATCGTCGACGAGCACCTGGACGCGCTCGAACGCCACGGCCCGCCCGCCGACCTCGTCGCCCAGTACGCGCTGCCGATCCCCTCGCTGGTCATCTGCGAACTGCTCGGCGTGCCGCCCACCGACCGGCCCGAGTTCCAGGAGCGCACCAACCGCCAGCTCGACACCACCCTCCCGGAGGAGGAGAAGGTCGAGCTGTCCCGGCAGTCCCTCGCGTACATGACCGAGCTCGTCGCCCGGGCGCGGCAGGACCCGGGCGAGGACCTGCTCGGCATGCTCATCCGGGACCACGACGCGGAGCTGAGCAACGCCGAGCTGATCGGCATCGGGAACCTGCTGCTCGTCGCCGGGCACGAGACCACCTCGAACATGCTCGGCCTCGGCACGCTCGCGCTGCTGCGCCACCCCGAGCAGCTGCGCATCGTGCGCGACGAACCGGATCGCGTGCCGGGCGCCGTCGAAGAACTGCTGCGGTGGCTCAGCGTCGTCGGCAGCGGCTCGCCGCGGATGGCGACCCGGACGTGGAGCTGGCGGGCGCCACGATCCGCCGCGGTGACCTCGTGTCGTTCAACCTGCCCGCCGCCAACCGGGACCCGGAACTGCTCGACGACCCTGAGCTGCTGGACGTCACGCGGTCCGCGAGCCCGCACGTCGGCTTCGGGCACGGCATCCACCACTGCATCGGCGCGCCGCTGGCGCGGATGGAGATGCGCATCGCGTTCCCCGCGCTGCTGCGGCGGTTCCCGCAGCTGCGGCTGGCGATCCCGGAGGACGAGGTGGCGTTCGCCAGCGACCACGCCATCTACGGCCTCAAGGAGCTGCCGGTCACCTGGTGAACCGGAGCGCCGAGCTCGGGCGGCCGGGGCCCCGCGGCGGCCGGCCGCTCAGCGGGCCGACCTGGCGGCGCCCACCAGCTCGGTGACCGCGACCTCCAGATCGGGCGGGCGCAACGGGTTGACGCTCACCCAGCCGCCCGCGGTGCCGATCCGCAGCCGCCCGGCCGGACCGTCCACCCAGGACAGTTCGGTGCCGTCCCGGACCACGCCGCCCCGGCCGCGCCGGGTGGCGCCGAGCTGCCCGCGCCCGGTCACCACCGGCAGCACCCGGACGAGCTGGTCGAGCTGCGCGGGATCGCCGCCGCAGTCGCGCACCAGCTCCCGGAGCCGCCGCTGCCGTTCGGCGTCCCGGTCCACCTCGTCGAGCACCCCGGCCGCCCCGTGCACCGCCCGCGCGGGCAGGGTGATCGGCATCGTGCGGGCCCCGCCGAGCCTCGGCAGCATCCCCAGCACGGCGCGGACCAGGTCGTCCTGCCCGATCCAACGCACCTCCACCTGGCCGGACAGCGCATCGCCGAGCGGGCGGAGGCAGAGCGCCGCCCACGACCGGTGCAACAGCACCGCGACCGCGGTGGTCCCGTCCGGCCCGGTGAGCAGCAGGTCGATCGCCGCCCGGTGCTCACCCAGCGCGTCCGCCAGGTCCGCCGCCGCCCCGGTGGGACCGGAACCGTCGGCGAGGCCGCGCAGCTCCAGCGTCTGACCGGCCGTGCGCAGCAGCACCTCCCGCTCGCCCGCGATCCGGCCGAACGACGGCACCTGCAGCGGGAACGGGCAGGCCACCCCGGCGTGCGTGGCGAGCAGGTCCAGCTCGACCAGCCCGAACCGGACGCCCTCGGCGGTGGCGATCACGATTCGCCCCCGGCCGCCGCGCGCAGCGCCCGGCTGGCCTCCGCCTCGCGGTCCCGGTAGCCGGTCACGGTCCGGCGCAGCGCGGTGTGGAACTCGTTGACGCCGGTGTCGGTGGCACCGACCTCCCCGGTCAGGCCGGTCGCGCCCGCTTCCGCGCGCAACCGCATCGCCAGGTGCAGCGCCGGTGGCGCCGTGCCGAGCAGCGGCAGCCGCTGCGCCAGTTCACCCGCGGTGCGCAGCAGGCCCGCGGTGTCCCCGCCGATCGCGGCGAGCGCGGCGACCTGCGCGTCCAGTTCCTCCGGTGTCAGCTGGAAACCGCCGCCCGGAACGTCCCCAGTGGTCATGCTCGATCCTCACTCCCCGATCACCGGGGGCATCACCGGCTCGTCGACGTCGAAGAGCCGCTGGTCGACGACGGGCAACCGGTTGCGGTGCTCGCCGGATTCCTCGTCCCGGCCCCGGGCGCCCGCCCCGGCCGGGGCCATGCCGCCGCGTCCACCGGACCGGCCCGCCGGGGACGCGCCCAGCGCGGCACCGCCGAACCGCCCGGCCACACCGCCGATCCCCGCGCGCCCACCAGGTGCCAGCGCCGCGTCGAGCGGTCCGCCGCCGACGAGCTTCCCCCACGGCACCCCGCCACCGGACGCACCGCCGAACCCGCCACCGGTGCCCGCCGCCGAGCTCGCGCCGAACCCCGCCGCGGTCGTCGCTGCGGGCTCCTCCCCCGCCTCGGCCGCACCCCCGGCACCGGCCGAGGCGGAGGTGATGTTCCGGCTGCTGCCCGCGAGGCACTGCTCGTAGCGCTGCATCACGTGCACCGCCTGCGCCTTCTGCTCGGCGGCGGCCACGCTGGCCAGGAACGCGCTGCCCGCGCCACCCGCGATGCCGCCGACGGCGGCGCCCATCATCGCGCCCGGGCCGGCGCCGACCCCCGCGGCACCCGCGCCGAGCGCCCCGCCGACGACGGTGCCGACCGCGGTGCCCGCGGCGGACCCGGCCGACCCGGCGGCCACCGGATCGACGCCCGGCGGCGGCATCTCGTTGCGCGCCGATTCGAGCGCGTCCCCCGCTTCCCGGGTCGCCCGGCCCACCGCGCCCGCGCGGGAGCCCGCGGCTCCGGTCCGCTCACCGAGGTCGCCGAGCGCACCGGAGGCCTGCCGGGCCGCCTGCCCGTCCCAGTTCCGCTCCAGCGCCCCCCGCTGGTCGCGGAGCCCGTCGGCGTGGCCGGTGAGCTCGGTGCCGTGGCGCTGCCACTCGTCGGCGACCCGGCCGACGTCACCGACGTCGGCGCCCTGCCACAGCATGTCGTAGAGCTCCTGGTGCGAGTACGCGTTCCAGTTCGTCCCGCCCTCCGCCAGCGGTGAGCCGAAGTAGCCCTCCCACACGTTGCGCAGCGCCTCGACCACCGGCTGAGCCAGCACACCCGCCGGCCCGGCCTGCGCGAGCACCGCCACGGCCGCGTCGGCGAGGTCCTGCACCCCGTCCGAGGCCGTGCTGATCAGTTCATCGGCACCGTCGTCCGCCATGTCCCGTTCCATCTCCCCCAGGCGTGCGTGGAAAGCGACGAGGGGAAAGCTATGGGGCGGCGATGAATTTTCGATGAAGCGCCCGGCGGAGGGGTGCTCAACAGGAGCGGAGCGCCTCGCGGGCGGCGGCCAGCTCGTCCGGGCGCCCGGCGAGCTCGGCGAGCGCCACCGCCGCCTCGAAGTGCTCGCGCGCCTCGTCGCGCAGCCCCGCCAGCAGGCAGGTCCGGCCGAGCCGGTCGCGGAGCTCCACCTCCATCGACGCGTGCCCGCGCGCCGGGAACAGCTCCAGGGCGCGCCGCTGGGCGGCGAGCGCGGCGGTCAGGTCGCCGCGCGCCTGCTCGGCCGAGCCGAGCCGGGTGAGGCTGGTGGTGAGCAGCGCCGGATCGGCGGACCGCTCGGCCAGGTCGGCGGCGGCGCGCAACGCCTCGGCCGCGGCGTCGACCTCGCCGACCACGAGCCGGACGCTGCCGGTGTGGCACAGCGCCCGGCCCATCATCCCGGTGCTGCCGAGCTTCTCGCCGAGGGCGTGCAGGTCGGCGAACCACCGCAGCGCCGCCTCGTGCTCGCCGTCGAGGTGCCGCAGGTAGCCGATGACCGAACCGGCGCGCTCCACCGTCCGGTCGTCACCGAGCTCGGTGGCGAGCCGGATCGCTTCGTCCAGCGCGGCGAGCCCTTCCGCGCGGGCACCGGACATCGCGGTGGCCATGCCGATCCCGGTCTTCGCCCGGGCCTCCTCCCCGCGCTCGCCGCGGCGGCGCGCGGTGGCCGCGGCGTCCTCGAACAGGGTCAGCGCCTGCGGGTACCGGCAGCGGGCGATCTCCACGGCGCCGAGGCTGGAGCGCAGCGCGGCCACCATCCGCTGGTCGGTGGCCTCCGGGAGGTGGTCCAGGGCGATCCGCACCGCGTCGTGGCACTCGTGGGCCCGGCCGCGCGGCAGCAGCTGGTCGACGACGGCCTCGGCGATCCAGCAGGCGTGGTCGACGTGTCCGGTGGCCACCGCGTAGGCGACCACGTCGGACAGGTCGCCCGCCGAGTCCAGCCAGTCCGCGGCCTCCCGCACCCCGCGGAACGGGGCCGGGGCGCGCTCCGGCGGGATCACCTCGCCCGCGCAGCGCGCGGCGGACAGGTACAGGTCCAGCAGCCGCCCGGCGGCCGCGGTCGTTTCGGCGGTCTCGTCGGCGGCGAGGCGGCGGGCGAACACGGCGACCAGGTCGTGCAGCCGGTAGCGGCCCGCGACCGGCTGCTGCACGAGGTTCGCGTCGACGAGGGCCTCCAGCATCCGCAACGCCTGCGCGGGCGTGCGGTCCAGCATGGCGGCGACGGCGATGCAGTCCAGCTCCGGCGCGGGCGCGCGGCTGAGGGCGCGGAAGGCGGCGCGTTCCGGGACGGGGATCCTGCGGTAGGACAACCGGAACGCGGCTTCGACGCTGCGGTCTCCCGCGGTGAGCTCGCCGAGCCGCGCCCCGTCGTCGGAGAGCCGCGCCACCAGGTCGCCCGCGGTCCACATCGGACGGTTCTGCAGCCGGGCGCCCGCGATGCGCAGCGCCAGCGGCAGCCTTCCGCACAGCCGCACCAGTTCCGCGACGGCGGCGCGCTCCCGCTCGTCGCGCGGTTCGCCGACGCCGCCGACGAGCAGCCCGCGCGCCGCCGCGTCGTCCAGCGGGCCCAGCGAGACCCGGTGCGCCGCGTCGAGCCCGGCCAGCCTGCGGCGGCTGGTCACCAGCACGCGGCTGCCGGGCCCCGCGGGCAGCAGCGGGCGCACCTGCGCGGCGCTCGTCGCGTCGTCCAGCACCACCAGCAGCCGCAACCGGTTCGTCGCCGCGCGCCAGGAGGCCGCGAGCTCGTCCACGTCGTCCGGGATCGCGCTGTCGTCGACGCCGACGGCGCGCAGCAACCGCCGCAGCACCCGTTCCGGCGGCAGCGCCTCGCGGTCCTCGCGGTGGCCGTGCAGGTCCACGAACAGGCAGCCGGCCGGGCCGGGCGCGCGCAGCGCCCGGTCGGCGGTGACGGCGAGCGCCGTCTTGCCCGAACCGGCGACGCCGTCCACGGCGGCGACCGACACCGCACCGGGATCAGCCGCACCGGTCAGCAGCGCCAGCTCCTGCTCCCGGCCGGCCAGCGGACCCACATCGGCGGGCAGTTCGTCGCGGATGGCGGGACGGGCCGCGACCGCCCGGCGGCGCGGGGCGAGCGCCGCGTCGTCGCCGAGCAGCACGGCCCGCTGCACCCGCTGCGCCGCCGTTCCCGGTTCGACACCGAGGTCGGCCACCATCCGCTCGCGCAGGACGGTGAACACCGCGAGCGCGTCCGCCCGCCTGCCGCTGCCGTGCAGAGCGCGCATCAGCAGCACCGCCAGCGCCTCGTCGCCGGGGTGGGCGACGGCGAGCGCCGAGAGCTCGCCGACCGCTTCGGCGTGCCGCCCCAGCTCCAGCAGGCAGTCCGCCCGCTGCCGGGCGAGCGCGAGGCGGCGCTCCGCCCACTCGCGCCGCCGGGCCGCCGCGAACGGGCCGGGCAACCCGGCCAGGGGCTCGCCGTCGAACAGGGCGAGCGCGTCGCAGCAGTTCCGCACCGCGGTCTCCGGATCGCCCGCCCGCCGGGCGCGGTCCGCCGCGGCGGCGAGGTCGTCCAGTCGCGCCCAATCCAGCCCCACCCCGGCGCCGTGGAACCGGTAGCCACCCCGGTCGGCGCTGATCACCGGGTCCTGCTCGGTGCCGCCGAGGCTCTTGCGCAGCCGGTACACGTAACCGGGCACGACCTTCACGCCCGTCCCCGGCGGTTCGTCGCCCCAGACCTCGTCGAGCAACCGCTGCCTGCTGGTGGTCACGTCCGGCCGCAGCAGCAGGCTCACCAGGAACGCCTGCTGCCGCACCGGACCGAGGTCCAGCTCCGTCGTCCCGCGCCACGCGCGCAGCGGGCCGAGGACGGTGAACCCGAGCCCGGTGCCGGGCACCGGACGGCCGCCCTCCCGCTCCGCCGACATGATCCGGAGCTTACGGGGCCGCCGCCCGCCGGAGGCGCGGTTCGCCCGCACCGCCCCGGATTCACGCGTTCAGCGGGCCTCGCCCAGCCGCCGCGGCCCGCACGGCTCGCTCGAACGGGGCGTCACCGCGCACCCGCTGCCCGGCGAGCTCGCGCCGGGGCATTGCCAGCCGAACGGAACAATGGTTAGGCTAACCTAACTAACACGGCGCGGTCGATCGAGCAGGCCCGCTCGCAACCCGACGGAGGCACCATGGCGTGGAGCAGGACCCCGCAGGACATCTCGTTCAGCACCTTCGACCTGAACTGGGGCTTTCTCGCCATCCGGCCCATCGACGTGCGCAGCGACGTGACGCTGCTGCACCGGTGGCTGATCGACCCGCGCACCACGCCGCGCTCCCCGGGCCGGGTCTCCCGGGTGCGGCGGCTGCTCGAAGCGATGCTGGTGGAGCCGGAACGCCGCCTGTACCTCGGATTCCGGGACGACATCCCGGCTTTCCTGTTCGAGACCTTCCGCCCCGAGCACGACCCGCAGGCCCCGCGACCGGGCGCGGTGGGCGTGCGGATGCTGTCCGCGCCCGGCGAGGAGGACACCCCGGGGTTCTCCACCGCGATCCTGCGCACCATCGTGAAGCTGGTCCTCGACGACCCGGTCCACGACCGCGTCGTGCTGGAGTCCGATGTGGCCGAAGCCCGGCTGACCCGGCTCGCCGCCGGATTCCACACCGAGCAGCGGATCACCGCGCACGGCAGGGAGATCTTCGTCAGCACCTGCTCCCGCGCGGACGTGCGCACCGAGTTCGGGCTGGAGGCCGCGGGCTGATCAGCCCCCGTCGAGGCCGTAGCGGGCGAGCCTGCGGGCGCGCACGTGCGGGTCCTCGCGCGGTACCGGCTCCAGGAAGATCTCGTCCAGGTCCGGGAACCGCGCGCGCAGCTCGTCGTCCAGCCGCACGCACAACCGCTCCACGTCCCCCGCGCTGAGGCTGTCCCGGAAGTCGAGGCGGGCGCACAGCAGCACCCGGTCGGTGCCGGTCATCATCGTCATCAGGTCCACGACGGCGCTGATCCCCTCGTGCCCGGCCAGGTGCTCGCGCACACCGCGCACCAGCGCCGGGCCCGCCGAGCGGCCGATCAGCAGCCCCATGTTGGCGCGGCCGAGCGCGTAGGCGACCCCCGCCAGCAGCACGCCGATCAGCAGCGACGCCACGCCGTCCCACACCCCGGAGCCGGTCAGCTGGTGCAGGCCGACCCCGGCGAACGCCAGCAACAGCCCGATCAGCGCCGCCCCGTCCTCGAAGAACACGGTGACCACCGTCGGATCGTCGCTGCCGCGCATCCAGCGCACGAAGGTGGTGCCCTCGGCCTTCGCCTCGGCGCGGACCTGGAGCACGGCCCGCAGCCACGAGGTGCCCTCCAGCAGGAACGCGCCGCCGAGCACCGCGTAGGCGACCCACGGCAGGGTCTGCTCGGACTCGCCGCTCGCGACGGTGCGCACCCCTTCGATGATGGCGAACACCCCGCCGGAGACGAAGATCGACACGGCGGCGATCAGCGCCCAGAAGTAGCGGGCCTTGCCGTAGCCGAACGGGTGGCGCCGGTCGGCCGGCCGGGACGAGCGCCGCAGCCCCGTCAGCAGCAGGCCCTGCGTGGTGGTGTCGGCCGCCGAGTGCGCCGCCTCCGCCAGCATCGCCCCGGATCCGGTGATCAGGCCCGCCACCAGCTTGAGCAGCCCGATCGCCAGGTTCGCTCCCAGCGCGAGCAGCACCGTCGCCGTGCTCTCGCCGCTCTCCTCCTCGGCCATCGGCCGATCGTAGAGCAGCCGACCGCCCGGAGGCGGTCCTCGCGCGGGGCCGGCCCGAGCCGCGCGCTGCTAGCGTCGGCGGATGGACATCCTGCGGTCGGTCGACGTCGAACGGATGCGGGCGCTGCGCGAGCGCGGCGAGTTCTTCTGGCTCGACCTGACGGACCCGACCGGCGACGAGCTCGCCACCGTCAGCTCCCTGTTCGACATGCACGCGCTGGCCATCGAGGACAGCCACGAGTTCGGCCAGCGCGCCAAGATCGACGAGTACGAGCACGGTTCGCTGCTGGTGTTCTTCGGCGCCGAACCCGGCGAGCACGGGCACCCCGCGCTGGTCGAGGTCCACCTCCACCTGTCCGAGCAGGCGCTGATCACCGTCCGGCGCGTGCGGCTGACCGCGGTGGACGACGCGGCCCGCCACCTGTCCGAGAACCCGCCCGCGCACTTGGGCGAGGCGGTGCACGCCGTGCTGGACGCGCTCACCGACAGCCTGCTGACCGCGCTGGAGGGGTTCGACGACGAGATCGACGAACTGCACGACGCGGTCGCGCTGCAACCCACCCCGGCCACCCGCAGGCGGATCTTCGCGTTGCGCCGCCAGCTGTCCCGGCTGCGGCAGGTCGTGGTGCCGCAGCGGGACCTGCTCGCGCCGGGCGGCACCGTCCTCGACGCGGTGCCCGCGCTGCGGGGGAAGGGTTCGGCGGTCTCGATCCGGGACGTGCACGACCACCTGGACCAGGCGACGCGGCTGCTCGGCTCCTACCGGGAGCAGCTGGCGAGCCTGCTGGACCTGTACCTGGCGGAGGTCTCCACCCGGCTCAACGAGTTCATGCGGCGGCTGTCGGTGATCGCCACCGTGTTCCTGCCACTGTCGTTCTTCGTCGGCTTCTTCGGGATGAACTTCGGGTGGATGCAGGACAAGATCACGCCCGCCTGGACGTTCTTCGTGTTCGGCATCGGGCTGCTGGTCGCCTCCGGCGCGGTCGTCGCCTGGTACCTGCGGCGCACCGGCGCCCGTTGACGTTCCGCCCCACCACCCGGCACGGCCGGGTTCCCGGCGCGGGCGCCGAGCCCGGCGGTAGCGTCGAGCGGTGCGATTCGACGGGATCCGGTTCGACCCGCGGCTGGCCCCGCTGATCGACGAGACGCGAGCCTTCTATGCCCGGCGCTCCCCCGGCCGCGGCCCGCGCGGTGCGGACGAACTCCGGTCGATGCGTGCCGCCGCACCCGTTCCCGCACCGTCGGATCCGCCCGCGAGGTGCGAACTCGCGGAGAGCGGCGGGCGTTCGGTTCCGGTCCGGGTGCAGCTGCCCCGCGCGGGTTCGCCCGCGGGAGTGCTGCTCGACCTCCACGGCGGCGGCTTCTACCTGGGTTCGGCCGCCGACCACGACATCCGCAACCAGGACCTGGCCGACGCGCTCGGCATCGCGGTGGTCGGCGTCGACTACCGGCTCGCACCGGAGGATCCCTGGCCCGCCGCACCGGAGGACTGCGAGGCGGCGGCCCGGTGGCTCGTGGCAGGCGCCGCCCGGCGGTTCGGCACGACCCGCCTCGCGATCTGCGGGTTCTCCGCGGGCGCGACGCTGGCGACGACCACCCTCGTGCGGCTGCGCGACCGGGGGACCGACGCGTTCGGCTGCGCCGTCCTCCAATTCGGGACCTACGACCTGAGCGGGCGGACGCCGAGCGGGCGGCTGATCGCCGACGAGTACTTCATCGAGGCCTACGCGGGGCACGTGCCCGACCGCGCCCACCCGGACGTGTCGCCGATCTACGCCGACCTGTCCGGCCTGCCGCCGGTCCGGCTGGTAGTCGGCGCGGAGGACGTGCTGCTCGGCGACAACCGCGCGATGGCCGCGCGGCTGGCCGCGGCCGGTGTCGACGTGGACCTGCGGGTCTACCCCGCCGCACCGCACGGTTTCACCGCCCACCCGACCCCGATGGCGGACGCCGCGCGGGCCGACGTGCGGCAGTGGCTCGCCGGACATCTCGGCGCGTGACGTGCGGGCGGGGCGCCGCTCGTCCCCACCCGCTCCTCGCCGGTCGAGCGGCATCGCCGCGAGTTCCCGGAACCCGGCGTCGACCTGCCGCCGGGCGGGCGGTGCGCGCTACCGGCGAATGGCGGCGGCTCGGGCGTCGTGCGAGTGGATCCAGTGCAGCGTGGTGCCGATGCCGGTGAGCTGGTGGTCGCGCCGCTCCGCTTCCGCACCGTCGGGCAGGTGCAGCAGGCCGGAGGCGATCCAGGAGCTGCGCTGCACCGCGCGGGTGCGGGCGCGCCGCAGCCGGGCGTAGCGCCGCAGCGCGGTGGCGCGGTCGCCGTCGCGGAGGCATTCGGCGAGCGTCACGGCGTCCTCGATGGTCTGGTTCGCGCCCTGCCCGTGGTGCGGCAGCATCGCGTGCGCCGCGTCGCCGAGCAGCACCGCGCCGCCGCGGTACCAGCGGTTCAGCGCCCGCTGCCCGAACAGCCCCCAGCGCTGCGGCAGCGAGGTGCGCTCGACCAGTTCCCGCACGCCGGGGTGCCAGTCCGCGAAGCGGTCCCGGATCCGCTCCACCGGCACGTCCTCGGTCCAGCCCGGCGCGGACCACCGCTCCGGTTCGTGCACGACGGCCAAGAAATTCACGATCGAGCCATCGCCGATCGGGTAGTGCAGCAGGTGCGCGCCCGGCCCCATCCAGAACTGGATGGCCTGCGGGTCCGGCAGCGACGGCAGCTGCTCGACCGGGACCAGCCCGCGGAACCCGCTGGTTCCCGAGTAGGCGGCGGGGGCCTCGCCGGTCACCCAGCGCCGCACGGCGGAGTGCACGCCGTCGGCCCCGACGACCACCTCGGCCTCGGTGACCGAGCCGTCGGCGAATTCGAGCCGGTGGCCGGAACCGGCCGCGGAGATCCCGACCAGCCTGCGGCCGAGCCGGACCCGGTCCCCGCACTCCGCCGCGAGCAGCCGTTGCAGATCGGCGCGGTGCACGCCGTAGTAGGGGGCGCCGAAGCGGCGTTCGTAGTCGGCGGCGACCGGGTGGTCGTGCACCCGGGCGCCGCTGTCCCAGCGCCGGTAGATCAGCTCGGTGGGCACCGCACCGCAGCGGGCGAGCCCCTCGCCCAGGCCGAGTTCGCGCAGCACCCGGGTGCCGTTCGCGGACAGCGCCACGGCCGCGCCGACCTCCCGCAGCTCGGGAGCCTGCTCGTGCACCTCCGCGTCCATCCCGCGCCGCCGCAGCGCCAGCGCGAGCGTGAGCCCGCCGATCCCGCCGCCGATGATCGCCACCGGTGCCGCCATCGCCCTGCCACCCCGATTTCCCACAACATCGTTCGTGTACGTACGGATACTGCGGAGGATCTGCCCGATCGCCCGTCCGGTCAAGACCTCTTGGACGCCCGTCACAACGCGCACCGGGTCGCACTCGCCGCCCGCCCCGGCCTGCGGCGACGGCCCACCAGCCCCCTCCGGCGCGGCACCACCCGGCGAGCCCGCGCGAGCCCCCGGCACCGGACGATCGAGCGGTCACCGCACCCAGCGGTACGGGGTGGTGGTCGAGACGGCGCGCAGGCCGGAACGTTCCAGGATCGGGCGCGAGTACTCCGTGCAGTCGCTGTGCACCAACGACTTCCCGAGCTCCAGCGCGGCCCGCGCCCGCGCGGCGGTGAGCGCCCGGTAGATCCCCCGGCCGCGCCACTCCACGCGGGTGGCGCCGCCCCAGATCCCGGCGAAGTCGGTGCCGGGCACGGGTTCGAGCCGTCCGGTGCACACGACGACCCCGGCGGCCTCGGCGAGCCACAGCTGCATGCCGTCGTCGAGCGCGAGCCTGCGCAGCACCGCATCGACCGCGGCGGCGGAGACGGGCTCGCCGAACACCTCGTCCTCCATCGCGCACATCGCCCGCACGTCGGGCTCGTCCACCACCCGGCGCAGCGCGACGCCCGCGGGCAGCGGCACGTCGGCGACGAGCGCCCGGACGGGGCCGATCATGATGGTCTCCGGCTCATCCGGCGCGAATCCGGCGGCGAGCAGGGCGTCGTGCAGGCCGGGGGCGCGGTCGTGGCCGCGGGTCTTCCACTCGACGCGCTCGATCGCCGGGCCCGCGCGGTAGTGCTCGACGACGTCGGCGACCAGCCGCCGGACCTGCCCGGCGTCGGCGCCACCGAGGTCCCGGTAGGTGACGAACCCGCGCCCGCCCGCGTAGGTCGCCAGGCGCAGCGGGCCGCACCTGGCCACCGACAGGGCGCCGGGGATCTCCGCGTCGGTGCGCAGTTGGTCGTCGTAGGCCGCCAGCAGGCTCGTCGAGTCGTCCACGCGGATCATCTTCAGCGGCACCACCGGCGCGGACAACCGGTTTTCCGGGCGCGGCCCGGCTCCCCCGAGCGGACGAGCACTCGCGCGACGCGGTCACTCCTCCCGCACATCTGGACCGTTCGTTCACTTACCGAACACCCCATTCGGAGTAGTTCGCATCCGGCTCCGGATCGTGTCAAGCCTCAGGTTCCCGATACATCCTCCGAAAAACCCCTCGACGCGAGTCTTGACGCGGCGAAATCCGCGGGTCCACAATACGCTCGTTCCGTTCATATATTGAACGTTCTGTTCCTAGAACGAACACTCGAAGTCCGTCCCGCGGTGCGCACCCCGGTGCCGCCATCGCAGCTCCGTCCCACCCACCGGCAGCACAGCGCTCGGCCCACCGAGCGCGGCACCGACGACGAATGGAGTGCACAACCGTGACCGAAGAAACCGACGTCATCGTGGTCGGTGGCGGCGTCTCCGGCCTCATCGCGGCCCGCGAGCTCAGCGGACGCGGACTGCGGGTCACCGTGCTGGAAGCCAGGGACCGGCTGGGCGGCCGGGTGTGGACCGACCACCGGCTGGGCCGCGACCTGGAGATCGGCGGCACCTGGCTGCACTGGGTGCAGCCGCACGCGTGGGCCGAGGTCAGCCGGTACGGGCTGGAGGTCACCCGCGGACCGCGTCCGGAGGAGGCCTACTGGCTGGCAGGGGACGAGGTGCGCACCGGCGACCTCGACGAGTTCATGCGGCTCATCGATCCGGGCATGCGACGGCTGCTGGACGAGACCATGCGGCGCATCCCCCGGCCCGACCAGCCCGCGGCGGGCGCCGAGATCACCGAGGTCGACGGGTTCAGCGTCCAGGACAAGCTCGACGAGCTCGACCTGCCCGTCGAGGAGTACCGGGCCAACGAAGCCGCCTGGGTCGGGCACTTCAACGCCCCGCTGCAGGACGGCGCGTTCACCGCCGCGCTGCGCTGGACGGCCGCCACCGCCGGGTCCTGGCACCTGATGCACGAGGCCTCCGCCGTGTTCCGGCTCGCCGCCGGGACCAAGGCGCTGGTCTCCGCGATCGCCGCCGACGGCGACGCCGACATCCGCACCTCCACCGAGGTCCGGCGGATCGAGCACGACGCCGACGGCGCCACCGTCACCACCGCCGCCGGCGACCGGTTCCGGGCCCGCCGGGTGGTGCTGACGCTGCCGCAGAACATCCTCGGCGAACTGGACGTCTCCCCCGCGCTGTGCGTCGAGAAGCGCGCCGCGACCGAGGAGCGGACCGCGTCGCGGGGCGTGAAGGCCTGGATCCGGGTCCGCGGTCCGATCCGCCCGTTCTTCGCCTACTCCTCGGCCGAGCACCCGCTGTCGGTGGTGCGCACCGAGTTCAACGGCGAGGAGGACGCGGTGCTGGTGGCCTTCGGCGCCGACTCGGAGCGCATCTCCCCGAACGACATCGACGCCGTGCGCGCCGCGCTGCGCGCGTGGCGCGACGACCTCGAAGTGCTCGAAGTCTCCGGGCACGACTGGATGGCCGACCCGCATTCCAGGGAGACCTGGCTGATGCAGCGGCCGAACCAGCTCACCCAGTACTTCGAAGCCCAGCGGCGCCCCGAGGGCGTCCTCCACTTCGCGGGCGGCGACGTCGCCTCGCTGTGGGCGGGCTTCATCGACGGGGCCGTCGAGAGCGGCCTTCGCGTGGCACGTGAGATCAGCGGCGACCTGCGCTGACGCACCCCTGACCAGAACCGGACGAGGAGGCACCACCATGACAACGTCGACTTCGATCATCGAGCCGCGCCAGTTCCGCGACGTGATGGGACATCTGCCCACCGGCGTCGTCGTCGTGGCCGGGCGCGACCACGAACGCGGCACGCCCGCCGGGCTCGTGGTCGGCACCTTCCAGTCCCTCTCGCTGGACCCGCCGCTGGTGTGCTTCAGCGTCGCCACCAGCTCCCGCAGCTGGCCGAAGATCCGCCCGAGCGGCTTCTTCAGCGCCAGCGTGCTCACCGACGGGCAGGACGCGGTGTGCCGCGCGATGTCCGGCAAGCAGGAGGACAAGTTCGCCGAGGTCGACTGGCACGAGTCGGCCGACGGCTGCCCGCAGATCATCGGCGCGCACGCCTGGATCGACTGCCGGACCGTGCAGGAGCTCGAAGGCGGCGACCACCTCATCGTGATCGGCGAGGTCCGCGGCATGGCCACCGGCAGCGGTGATCCGCTGGTGTTCCACCGCGGCAGGCTCGGCGGCTACCGCGAGCCCCTGCACGCCTGATCGCACGTTCCCGGCGCCGCGGCCTTCGGCAGCCGGATTCCCGCACCGCAGCACGCACTTCCCGGGGCGGGGGGGGGCGCGGCGCCCCCCCCCGGGCCCCGCCCCCCCCCCCGCCCCCCCGGGGGCCGGGGGGGGGGGGGCGCGGTAGGCGGGTGGGCGGGGCGAGGCCAGG
>NZ_JAIUJZ010000058.1:0-6239 GCF_020176775.1 Saccharopolyspora sp. 6M | reverse complement strand
GTCTCTGGCGCCGCGCCCGTCGCTGTGCCGCCCGGCCCCCGGGGGGGGGGCGCGGCGGCCCGCGATCCGCCCCACCACGGGCCCGGCGGGCGGGGGGGGGGGCCCCCCCCCCCCCCCCGCGCCGCTCCCCGGCACGCCCCGCTACCGAACTGGAGCCGATGATGTCTCGCCGCATTCGACTGTTCGCCTTCGACTTCCAAGGCCCGGCGCACCTGTCCGCGGGGCTCTGGCGGCACCCCGAGGACCAGGGCTCGCGCTACAAGGACGTCCGCTACTGGACCGAGTACGCGAAGATGCTGGAGGAGGCCCGCTTCGACGGCGTATTCTTCGCCGACAACGCCGGGTACCACGACATCTACGAGGGCAGCGCCGCCGGCGCGCTCGCCGACGCCGCGCAGCTGCCGGCGAACGACCCGTCGCTGGTGATCTCGGCGATGGCCGCCGCCACCGAGCACCTCGGGTTCGGGCTCACCGGCTCCACCACCTACGAGCACCCGTACGCGCTGGCCCGGAAGTTCGCGACCCTCGACCACCTCACCGACGGGCGCATCGGCTGGAACCTGGTGACCTCCTACGCGGGCAGCGCCGCGCGCAACCTCGGCAACGGGCTGCTCACCCCGCACGACGAGCGCTACGACGTGGCGGCCGAGCACCTGGAGGTCTGCTACAAGCTGTGGGAGGACTCCTGGGAGGACGGCGCCGTGGTCCGCGACGCCGAGCGCGGGATGTGGGCCGACCCGTCGCGGGTGCACGACATCGACCACCGCGGCAAGTACTTCACCGTGCCCGGTTTCGCGCTGTGCGAGCCGTCCCCGCAGCGCACCCCGGTGCTGTTCCAGGCGGGCGGGTCCTCGAAGGGCCGCGCGCTGGCGGCCGCGCACGCCGAGGGCGTGTTCGTGAACTCGCTGTCCAAGACCTCGCTGCGGCGCCAGGTCGACGCGCTGCGCGCCGAGGCCGCCGCGTTCGGCCGGGACCCCCGATCGCTGCGGGTGCTGCAGATGCTCAACGTCGTCGTCGCCCCCACCGACGAGCAGGCGCACGCCAAGCACGAGGAGTACCGCAAGCTGGTCAGCTACGCCGGCGCGATGGCCCGCTACAGCGGCTGGACCGCGCTGGACATGTCCCGCTTCGACCCGGACGTGCCGCTGCGCCACGTCAAGACCGACGCCGGGCAGACCATGGTCGACCTGTTCTCGAAGCTGGACCCGGACAAGGAGTGGACGCCGCGCGACATCGCCGAGTTCATCGGCATCGGCGGCAGCGGACCCACCATCGTCGGCTCCCCGCAGACCGTCGCCGACGAGCTGCAGAGCTGGATCGACGAGGCCGACATCGACGGCTTCAACCTCGGCCACGCCGTGAAGTACCGGGACATCGCGGACTTCGCCGAACTCGTCGTGCCCGAGCTGCAGCGCCGCGAGGTGATGTGGACCGAGTACGAGGGCCGCACCCTGCGCGAGAAGCTCCACGGCCCCGGCACCGTCCGCCTGCCCGCCGACCACCCGGCCCGCAAGACCGGCCGCACCCAGCTCGCCGCCGCGATCTGACCACCGGAGGAGGCTTCCCGTGCAGGACCAGGACATCCGCGACGTCGCCACGCTGCTGCGCGACGCGCGCGCCAACCGGACGCCGGTGCCCGCGCCGACCACCAAGTGGCCGGAGCTGGACGCCGACTCCGCCTTCGCGGTGCAGCGGCACAACGCCGAGCTGGCCGTCGCGGGCGGCGACCGGATCGTCGGCTACAAGCTCGGCAACATCGCCAAGGCCATGCAGGCCGCGTTCGGGCTGGACCGGCCCGACTACGGGTACCTGCTGGCGAGCGGCTTCGAACCCGAGGGCGTGCCGATCGCGCGGGACCGGTTCATCGCCCCGTTCGTCGAGTTGGAACCGGCGTTCCTGCTGGCGACACCGCTGCGCGGGCCGAACGTGACGGTCGCCGACGTGATCGGTGCCGTGGACTGCGCGATGCCGGCCATCGAGATCATCGACTCCCGGGTGCAGGACTGGGCGATCTCGCTGCCGGACACCGTGGCGGACAACGGTTCCACCGGGGCGGTGCTGCTCGGCGGGACGCCGCGGCGGCTCACCGAGCTGCGGCTGAGCGACACCAGGGGCGCGCTGCGGCTCGACGGCCGGGAGGTGATGGCGGGCAACACCCGCAACATCCTCGGCAACCCGCTGGCCGCGACGGCGTGGCTGTGCAACCGGCTGGCCGACTACGGCATCGGGTTCGAGGCCGGGCAGGTCGTGCTGCCGGGCAGCTGCCTGGAAGCGGTGCCGGTGGACCGGGCCGGGCACTGGGCCGGTGAGTTCACCGGCTGGGGGACGGTCGAGTTCGAGATCACCGAGTGACCTCCGCGCAGGTGACGGCGGGGTTCCGGGGCGCACCCGGAACCCCGCCGCGCGCGCTAGTCCTCGTCCGCGGTGGAGATCCCGGTCAGCGCGCGCCCGGTCGTCTCCGGCGCCAGCACCTGCGAGACGACGGCACCGACCACGCAGATCCCGGCCGCCACGAGCATCGTGGTGGCGGGCCCGAGGTCCTGCATCGACCACGGGAACAGGAAGGTGCCGATCGCGGCGCCGACCCGGCTGACCGCGGTGGCGAACCCGGTGCCGAGGCCGCGCAGCTCGGTCGGCAGCACCTCGCCCGGGTAGACGCCGGTCAACCCGGTGCACATCGCGTTGGCGAAGGCGAACACCAGGAAGCACGCCAGCACCAGCACCGGCGGCGCCGAGGACCACAGCGCGATGACCACCAGCACCACCGCGCACACCCACTGCTGCGGGATGGTCAGCATCCGGCGCCCGACCCGCTCGATGAGCAGGCAGGCGACCACGACACCGGCCAGCGCCACCCCGTTGACGCCGATCGCGCCGACCAGGCCGTCCTCGCCGAGCCCGTAGCGGGCGAGCACGCTCGCGGAGAAGGTGGCGATGGCGAAGTACGGGGTGACGGTGCAGAACCAGAACACCGAGATGAACGTGGTGGAGCGCCAGTGCTCGCGGGAGAACAGCATGCCGAACCGGCCGGGCCGCTGCTGCTCCTCGAAGATGTCCGCGCGGTCGGCGCGGTCGGCGATCCAGGTGGCGGCGATCCGCTCGGCCTCCTCGGTGCGCCCCTTGCTCATCAGCCACCGCGGCGATTCGGGCACGCCGAGCCTGCCGAAGAACAGGATCACGGCGGGCACGGTGCTGGTGCCGAGCACGAGCCGCCAGTCCGCGTCGACCGCGGTGAGCGCGAAGCCGACGATGAAGGCGCCGACGAACCCGATGTACCAGGCCACTTCGGCGAACGACAGGCACCGGCCGCGCAGCCGCGCCGGGGCGAACTCCGTCATCAGCGGCCAGCTGATCGAGTACTCGGCGCCGATCGCGACGCCCATCAGCAGCCGAACGAGGAACAGCTGCCAGCTGGAGTCGACGAAGAACTGCAGTACCGAACCCACCACGAACAGCGCCAGGTCGAGGGTGAACATGGGTTTGCGCCCGAACCGGTCGGCGAGCCAGCCGCCCAGCGGCCCGCCCGCGAAGATGCCGATCAGCGCGGCGGCGCCGATCAGGCCTTCGCCGTAGACCGACATGTGCAGGTCGGTGGTGATGGCGCCGATCACGGTCCCGACGATGCCGAGCACGTACCCGTCGATGAACATGCCGCCCGCGACGACGAGGGTCAGCCGGATCAGGAACCGCTTCCGCTCCTCCGGCGTGCGGGTGGCGGCGACTGCGGTGGTGGTCACCAGTGCGTTTCCTTCCTGGTGGAGCACCCGCGAGCGCGGTCGGTGCGCGGCGGCGGGTGCGCGGAGGTGCGGCGGCGGGCCGCACGGTCGGGGATGAACGCGCGGCACCGACCAGCCCCTAGCGCGTTCACCATGTGAACACAACGGCCGAGAATCCTTCGGGAAATCGGCGGCGGAGTCAAGGATCCACCGCACATCTCCGGATTCCGCCCAGGTCGGCGAACCGAACGAGCCGACACCGGAACCGGACACGACGTCCACCATGCGACCACGGAGGGTGCCGAGCCGAACACCGACAGCCGCGGCACCTCGTCGTGCCTCGCCCCCGTGCCCGGAACGCCGCGCCGGACCGTACCGGTCGCCGCGCGCCCGGCCGCGCCCTCCCCCGGGCCCACCAGGAGGGACACCCCCACCACGCCACCGCGTCCACGAAGTGAACGCGGCTGTTAGGGTGGCCGCACGGCTCGGGCCGCGCGGCCCGGGAACGGGCCGGAGCGGGAGGCGGAAGCGGTATGGGCGACGACGACACGCCCGAACAGACCGGCATGGTCAACAAATCGGTGACCAAGGCCGTGCGCCTGCTCCGCGAGATCGCCGCCCAGCCGCGCAACGGCGCCACCGTCACCACCCTCGCGAAGGCCGCCGGGCTCAGCAGGCCCACCGCGTTCCGGCTGCTCTACAGCCTCGAACAGGGCGGGCTGGTGGACCGGATCGACACCCACTACGTCCTCGGCTGGGAACTCGCCCGGCTCGGCCGCTCCGCCGACCCGTACGCGGGCCTGGTCGCGCATGCCCAGCCGCTGCTGGACGAACTGGCCGACTCGTTCAACGAGACCGTCACGCTGTCCATCCCGAACGCGCAGGACGGGCTCGACCTGGTCGCCGAAGCCGCCGGATCGCACGTCGTGGGCGTGCTCACCAGCAACCTCGTCGGGCAGCACTACCCGGTGCACGCCAGCTCCACCGGCAAGGTGCTGCTGGCCGACCTGCCCGCCGAGAAGCTGCGCGCGATGCTGCCCGAGAAGCTCGAAGCCTTCACCCCGGACACCATCACCGACCGCACCGCGCTGATCAAGGAACTGGAGCAGGTGCGGGAGCAGGGCTTCGCCATCATCGACAACGAGCTGGAGCACGAGCTGCTCTCGCTGTCGCGCCCCATCCGGGACAGCGCGGGAACGCTGGTGGCGATCCTCACCCTCAACGGGCCGCGCAGCCGCTTCGGCCGGGCCCGGATCCCCGAGGCGCTACAGCACATGCAGCGGATCGCCGACCGGCTCACCGAGCTGTTCTGGCGCGACTCCCTCGCGGGCTGACACCGGTTGCCCCCTTGTGGAGGTAGGGCGCATACCGCACCCGCGCATAGACTTGCCCGCGCTCGAGTTGTGATCGTTCTTCACTTTCACCGAACTCAGGGGGGCGCGCGTGCGGTACGGCGTGGGGATCGATCTCGGAACGTCCTTCACCTCGGCCGCGATCAGCGGACCCGACGGCACCCGCATGGTGCCGATGTCCCCCGCGGTGATCGTGCCCTCGGTGGCGCGGCGCGGCGACGGCGGCATCCTGCTCACCGGCGAAGCGGCGGCGGACTCCGCGGGCGACCCCGCCTCGACCAGCCGGAACTTCAAGCGCCGCCTGGGTGATCCGACGCCGCTGGTGCTCGGCGGGTCGACCTACTCCCCCGCGGCGCTGATGGCGGCGCAGCTGCGGGACGTGCTGGCCACCGTCACCCGGATCTCCGGCGAGCCGCCGCACTCGGTGGTGCTGACCTACCCGGCGATCTGGGGGCCGTACCGGCGCGAGCACTTCACCGAGGTGCCCCGGCTGGCGCGCGTCCCGGACTTCCGGCTGATCACCGAGCCGGAGGCCGCGGCGACGCACTACTCCAGCGAACGGCGGCTCGGCGACGGCGAGATCATCGCCGTCTACGACCTCGGCGGCGGCACCTTCGACTCCACCGTGCTGCGGATGCGCGGCGGGGAGGTGGAGATCCTCGGCACCCCGGAGGGGATCGAGCACCTCGGCGGCATCGACTTCGACGAGGCGCTGTTCGCGCACGTGGACCAGCGGCTGGACGGGGCGGTGGGCGCGCTCGACCCGGCCGACCCGGAATCCGCGGCGGCGATCGCGGCCGTCCAGGCGGCGTGCGTGCGCGCCAAGGAGGAGCTCTCCACCGAACCCGACGTGCGGCTGAGCCTCCCGCTGCCCGCCGGGACCCGGGAGATCACCATCACCCGCCTGGAGTTCAATGAGATGATCACGCCGTCGGTGCGGCTGACCATCGAGGCGCTGCACCGCACCACCGCCTCCGCCGGGCTGCGCACCGAGGACCTCTCGGCGGTGCTGCTCGCGGGCGGCTCGTCGCGGGTCCCGCTGATCTCGCAGCTCGTGGCGCAGGAGTTCGGGAAGCCGCTGCGGGTGACGCTGCACCCGAAGTACACCGTCGCGCTCGGCGCGGCGCTCGTGTCCGCCCGGCCGGCCCCGCGGCCCGAGCCCGTCCCCGCC
>NZ_JAIUJZ010000057.1:74799-77240 GCF_020176775.1 Saccharopolyspora sp. 6M | reverse complement strand
CAACGACTCCCCCGCCACCGTTCCCGACCGCACCCCGCCCACGACATTCCGCAGCTCCAGCGCAGTGGACACCCGGACCTCCTCCGACCGACGGCACCGATCACGCGACCCTAACCGCGCACCGGCACCGCGCTCAGCCGCGCCGCGCCCTCACGACCGCACCTCCACCGGACGCGTCCGGCAGACCCACTGCCCCGCGGTACCCACCGCCAGCAGCACCACCACCGGCACGAACGACCACCGGTACGCCTCCAGCGCAGGCAGCACCGACACCACCTCCAGCACCAACCCGACCAGCACCTGGATCAGCACCCCCGCCAGGAAACCGCCCATGTTCACCACGCCCGACGCCGCACCCGAACGGTGCACCGCGTTCGACTCCCGCGCACCGTCGAACGCCAGCATCGCCGCACCACCACCGAAGCCCAGCACCGCCAGCACCACCACCAGCAGCGGCACCGACATCGCCGTCGGCCACGCCACCACCAGCAACCAGGTCAGCACCACCAGCACCGACATCCCCAACGTGTAGCGCTCCCGCCGCCGCGGGCGCCCCGCGATCCACTGGCTCGCCACCAACGAGCCCGCGATGAACCCGATCGCCGCCACCAGCAGCAGGCCACCGGCCGCCGACGAAGCCACGCCCTGCGCACCGGTCAACCACGGCGCACCCCACAACGTCGTGATCGCCAAGAACTGGGAGAGGAGCACGAAGTGCACCCAGAACGACTGCTTCGTGCCGCGCTGCGCCACCACCACGCGCAACGTGCGGGAGATCCGCTCCCCGACCTCCGACGGGACCTCGGGCCCCAACCCGGCCGGCCGATCCCGGATCACCGCACCTGCCACCACCGCCAGCACCGCGGTCAGACCCGCCGCCCCCAGGAACGTCGGCACCCAGCCCAGACCGTGCAGCGCCGAGGTCAACGGCACCGTCGAGAGCACCTGCCCGAGCCCACCGACCAGACCGGTCAGCGCCGCCACCCGGCCGTACCGGTCGGCCGGGAACCACTGCGCCGCCAACCGCAGCACGTTGGTGAACATGAACGCGTCACCGATACCGATGAACACCCGGCCGGTGACCCCACCCAGCACCGAGCCGCTCACCGCGAACACCGCGGAACCGATCGCCAGCGCCAGCACCCCGCCGGTGATGACCCGCCGCGGCCCCAACCGGTCCGCCAGCAGCCCCGACGGCACCTGCAGCACCAGGTACACGCCCAGCTGCAGCGCCGAGAACAGCGCCAGCACCCCCGGGCCCGCGGAGAAGCGCACCAGCGCGTCCGGCGCCGCGACCCCCAGGCTCGCCCGGTGGAACAACGCCACGAAGTAGCACGCCGCACCCACGCCCCACACCAGCCAGGCCCCGCGCTGGACGACGCTCGATCGCGCCACCCGCTGTTCCCCGGCAACACCGACCGACACCGGAACACCCACCTCTCTCGACTTGTATCCACCATAGATACAAGATGCGGATCAGTACTATGGGCGCGTGTCGAGCGCAACACCGAACCACGACGTGCCGCCGCCCACCGCCGCCCCCGGCGGCACCGGCCCGGCGAGCGCGGAACCCCCGGCCGCGGACCGGGCCTACCGGCACGTCAAGACCGGGCTGCTCGACGGCACCTACCCCGACGGACACCTGCTGTCCGAAGGCGAAGTGGCCACCGCCATGAACATGTCCCGCACCCCGGTGCGCGAGGCCTTCCTGCGGCTGCAGACCGAAGGCTTCCTGCGGCTCTACCCGAAGCGGGGAGCCTTGGTCGTCCCGGTCACCCCCACCGAGGCCCGCGCCGTCCTCGAAGCCCGGCTGGCGCTGGAGAGCTTCGCCATCGACAAGATCGCGGCCGACGGCCCCGCGACGATGCGCCGGGTCGGCGAGGATCTCAGCGCCCATGCGGCATGCGACGGCAGCGGCCTGAGCACGGCGGAGATGCACGAGGCCGACCGCGACTTCCACGCCCGGCTGGTCGCCGCCGCGGCCAACCCCATCATCGACGACCTCTACAACGCGCTGCGCGACCGGCAACTGCGGATCACCGCCGGAGCCCGGACCCAGGACCGCCGCCCGGACATCACCCGGCAACACGCCGAGGTGGCGACCGCCGTGCGCGACGGCGCCGCGGACACCGCCAAGGCGGTCCTGCGCGATCACCTGCTCGGCGTGCTGCGGGCGCTCGGAGTCGCGGGCGGCCCGATGCTCGAACCCCCGGCCTGAGCACTGGAAGACCCCCGAGTGTCTGTGCTTGTTCGTGCTTTTGATCTTCAGATCATTGATTTCGGTCGACGCTGAAACCACCAATCCAATAAAGCGAATGCGGCGCAAAAGTGGGGGGGGGGCCCCCCCCCCCCCCCGCGCCGTGTCCGGCCGCGGCCCCCGGCCCCCCCCCCCCCACCCCGGGGGCCCCCCCCCCCCCCCGGCGCGCCGCCCCCCCCCCCCG
>NZ_JAIUJZ010000057.1:68340-74793 GCF_020176775.1 Saccharopolyspora sp. 6M | reverse complement strand
TTGTGGTGGTGTTTTTGTGTTTTTTTAATATACATATATTTTATTCCCCCCCCCCCAAAACCCAAAAAACAAAAAACCCTACGGCGCCCAACCGGGGGGGGCCCCCCCCCCCCCCCACTTCGCTCGTTTCCGGGCCTCTGCCCGGGTCAGAACCCGATCAGGCCGGGGAACCGCCACCCACCGGGGGCTCGCCGAGCGCCCCGGTCTCCCCCAGCGCCTGCGTGGCCTTCGGACCCGACAACGCGGCACCACCGGAGGGCATCCCCGCCGCGGCGCTCGGCACCTCCTTGCGGGCCACCTCCTCCGCGGCGCGCACGGCCTCGGCGACCTCCGGGTTCGACGAGGTGTCGAACCACGCGGCCACCGACTCCTCCTCGTCCTCCGGGCTGCCCGCCGGCGGCTCCTCCTTCGGGGGCTCGTAGCGGAACGTCCCGTCCTCGCCGGGCGCACCGAGCATCCGGGCGAAGCCCTCCAAGGACTTGTTGAAGTCGCTGGGCACCACCCACACCTTGTTCGCGTCGCCCTGCGCCATCTGCGGCAGGGTCTGCAGGTACTGGTAGGCCAGCAGCTCCGGCGTGGGCTTGCCCCGCTTCACCGCGGCGAAGACCTTCTCGATCGCCTTCGCCTGGCCCTGCGCCTGCAGGTAGCGGCTGGCCCGCTCACCCTGGGCGCGCAGGATGCTGGACTGGCGCTCGCCCTCCGCGTCCAGGATCGACGCCTGCTTCGCGCCCTCGGCCGCGAGGATCTGGGACTGCTTCTGGCCTTCCGCGGTCTTGATGGCGGACTCGCGCGCGCCCTCCGCGTTCAGGATCATCGCGCGCTTCTCCCGGTCGGCGCGCATCTGCTTCTCCATCGAGTCCTTGATGGACGGCGGCGGGTCGATCGCCTTGAGCTCGACCCGCGCCACGCGGATGCCCCAGCGCCCGGTCTCCTGGTCCAGCACGCCGCGCAGCTGCGTGTTGATCTGGTCCCGGGAGGTCAGCGTCTCCTCCAGGCTCATGCCGCCGACCACGTTGCGCAGCGTCGTCGTGGTCAGCTGCTCCACACCGACGATGTAGTTGGAGATCTCGTAGACCGCCGAACGCGAGTCGGTGACCTGGAAGTACACCACGGTGTCGATCGACACCGTCAGGTTGTCCTGGGTGATCACCGGCTGCGGCGGGAAGGACACCACCTGCTCGCGCAGGTCGATCTTCGCCCGCACCCGGTCCAGGAACGGCATCAGGAAGTTCAGCCCGGGCGCGGCGACGGTGCGGAACCGGCCCAGCCGTTCGACCACCGAGGCCTGCGCCTGCGGCACCACGAGGACGGACTTGGCCACCACCACGATCACCAGCAGCACCACCACCGCCAGCACGATCAATTCCACTGCACCCTCCAGTTCACGGTTGTGCCGCGACGATGGCGGTGGCCCCGGAGATCTCCGTGACCAGCACCGTTGAATCGGCTTCGAAGACGTCGGCCTCAGCGCACGCGCGGGCCGACCACACGTCCCCGTCGATGCGGACCCGGCCGCCCTGGTGGTCGACGGTGGCGACCACGACGGCGTGCTTGCCGACCAGGGCGTCCACGTTGGTCTTCAGCTCGCGGCCGGCGAGGAAGCGGCGCTTCAACGCCGGACGCGCCCCCAGCACCAGTCCCCCGGCCAGCGCGGCGAACACCACGGCCGCCAGCCACGTCGGCGCTCCGGCCAGGACCACCAGCGCGGTCCCCAGCGCGGCGAGGCCGAGCATCACGAGGACGAACTCCCCGGACAGCACCTCGGCCACCACCAGGATCACACCGATGATCAACCACACGACGGGGGCCATGCACCCATCGTGGCAGAGCACAAGCGTTCTGTGGGGTTATTTCGGCCAACGTGACCGGCTCGCGGTGCTCGGGTGGTGGGGCGCCGGCGTTCCACCGTGGACGCTCGGGCAGGCCCGGAACGGGGTCAGGATTCGGTGACGAAGTCGATCAGCCGCTCGACGGCGCCGATCAGCGGGGCCTCCAGGTCGCGGAAGCCCTCGACCGCGCCGAGCACGCGGCGCCAGCCCTCGGCCGGTTCGCCCCAGCCCAGCTCGGCGCAGACGCCTTCCTTCCAGTCCTGCCCGCGCGGCACCCGCGGCCAGGCCGCGATGCCCAGGGACGCGGGTTTGACCGCCTCCCACACGTCGACGAAGGGGTGTCCGGTGATGAGCACGTGCGGGTCGTCGATCCCGGCGACGAGCCGGGACTCCTTGCTGCCCTCGACGAGGTGGTCCACCAGCACCCCGACCCGGTGACCGGCGCGGGGGCGGAACTCGCCGAGCAGCCCGGGCAGGTCGTCCACGCCGTGCAGCGGCTCCACCACGACGCCTTCGACGCGCAGGTCGTGGCCCCAGACGCGTTCGACGAGCTCGGCGTCGTGCAGGCCTTCCACCCAGATGCGGCTGCCCCGAGCCTCCCGGGCGCGCAGCCCGTCGACGTGCACCGACCCGGACGCGGAGGTGCGGGTCGCGGCTGGGTCGGTGGCGGGCACCGGGACGAGGGTGACCGGGCGCCCCTCCAGCAGGAACGCGGCGGGCCGCATCGGGAACAGCCGGTGGGCGCCGCGCCGGTCCTCCAGCACCGCGTTGCCCTTCTCCACGCGCACCACCGCGCCGCAGAAGCCGCTGGCCGGGTCCTCGACCACGAGCCCGGGCTCGGCGGGGACCTCGGGGATCTCGCGGCGCTTGCGACCGGAGGACAGGACGTCGTTGCCGTAGTTGACCGAACGCACGCGAAGATCCTATGCACCGTCGCGGACGCCGCGGTCGCGGCACGCCGCCCGCGACGAGGCCCACACCGCGCGGCCCCCGGGCTGATGCGCGCGGACGGGATACGTACTCTCTCTCGACGTGCCATGCCCAAGCGCAACGATGGTCGTCTGGACGTCCGCGTGGTTGCACGGTGCGACCGCCGCGGACGACGTGCTCGACGCTCTGCAGGTCTGGGGCGAATCGCAGGAAGTGCGCGCCGCCGACGACGAACTCGCCGCCCGGTTGGAACTGCCGGGCCCGCAGGACACCCCGGCCGGTCCGGCGCTGCTGCTGGCGGCGCTGCGCAAGGCCGGTGCCACCGCTGGGGAGCTGGCGCTGCCGGTCCCCGGTGACGTGCGGGGCCTGGGTTCGGCGAGCCCGTTCTCCAAGCAGGCGTTGCGCCGCGGTGAAGCGGCGGTGCTGCCGGAGGCCGGGCTGGGCCTGGTGCCCGAGCCGGTCGCCGAGGGCATCCTGCACTGGACGGTGTTCGCCGTCGGGGAGCTGCCGCCCGCCGAGCACCTGGCGATCGGGGAGGCCGAGCACGGCATGTCCTCGGCGATGCGGGAGGCCGCGAGCACGCTGATCGACCTGGACATCGCCAAGCACCGCCCCGGCGTGCGCGACGAGATCGCCTCGACGGTGGCCGACCGCCCGAAGCCGCCGTGGCCGGAGGACGTGCCGCAGCGGCCGCTGCGGATCCTGCAGCGCGCCTCCGAGGTGGAGGCGATCCTGTGGGTGGCCACCGACGACGCCCCGGGCGGAGCGCTGTCGGCGTCCGCGACGCGGGCGCGCACGGAGGCCCTGCGGCCGCTGTTCGACTCGGTCCGGGCGGCCCGGCGCGCCTCGATCGCGGAGATGGTGCGGGTGCTGGCCGACAGCGCCGGCAAGCACTGACTCACACCAGCGGAGCACCCGCCCCGATCCGGCGCCGCACGTCCCACAGGTAGTAGTTGAACGGGAACTTGCGCAGCACCGGGGGCAGCCGCCGGATGACCGCACCCATGACGCGGGTGAGCCGGTCGAAGCGGCGCTGGTCGCGGTCGGTCCAGGGCAGCCGCATCTCGTCGCGGAACCGCTGCGGCAGGAAGCCGGTGGTGATGAACCGGTTGAACCGGCCCAGCGGCGCGCGGACGAAGCGCGGCATGAAACCGAGCACCGCGATCTGGTGCAGGTAGGCGCGCACGGTGTCGTCGACGTGGACCTCGTCGAGCGCGTCGTTCCAGTACTCCTCGAAGGCGGCGCGGTCGGCGGGCCACATGTCGTCGGTGACCTGCAGGGTGGTGCCGAGGGTGGCGGAGCGCCGGTAGAGCTCGTCGATCTCGGCGTCGGTGAGCTCCCCGACGAAGATCCGGTGGACGTCCTCGATGCCGCGGTAGAGGCAGGCCGCCACCCACAGCTGCAGGTTCTTGTCGAAGGCGTTGTAGGACACCGGGCTGGTCGAGGTGGAGCGCACCTGGGCGTGGGAGCGGTTGGTGGCGCGCCGGAACAGGGCGCGTTCCTCGTCGGTGCCCATGGTGGCGACCGCGAGGTAGGTCAGCGTGGTGCGGGTGCGCTTGACGGGGTGCTTGAAGATGTTGCCGCTGTCGACCTTGCTCTCGACGACACCGTAGCCGACGCCCGGCCGGGCCAGCTGCATGATCACGTTGGCGCCGCCGGCGAGCAGGCCGCCGCCGACGACCAGTTCGTCCTCGCGCACGCGTGATCCGGTGGGAGCTGTCATCGGTCCCTCTCCTCCGCTAGCGGGTGGCAGTGCGGGCGGCCCCGCCCGGCGAACTCTGCTCACACCCGTTAGCAGATATGGAACCGATCAGTTCCCCCACTGTCAAGACCCGCCCGGACCCGGCCCGCGAGATGCCAAGATGGGCGGCATGGAGCCGTCTTCCCTGCGGGTGTACGGCGGTGTCGATGGCGACCACCGCAAGGCCGAGCGGCGCGTCCGGTTCCTCGAAGCGGGCCTGGACCTGCTCGGCGCACCCGACGCCGACGCCACCCTCTCGGTGCGCGGCGTGTGCAAGCGGGCCGGGCTCGCCGCCCGCTACTTCTACGAGAGCTTCGCCGACCGCGAGGAGCTCACCGCCGCCGTCTACGACCAGGTCATCGACGACCTCGCCACCGGCGCGCTGGCCGCCGTCGCGGCCGCCCCGCACGACGCGGCGGCCAAGGTGCGGGCCGGGCTCGGCACCGTCATCGGCGTCGTCGGCGACGACCCGCGGCGCGGGCGACTGCTGTTCTCCACCCGCGCGGGCGCCGTGCTCGCCGAACGCAGGCAGCGCTCCACACTGCTGTTCGTCGGACTGCTCGGCGGCCAGGCCAAGGACTTCTACGGGCTGGGCGACAGCGCCGACCTGGACGTGCTCAGCCAGTTCGCCGTCGGCGGCCTCGCCCAGACCCTCACCGCCTGGCTGGACGGGGCGTTGCGCATCGACCGCGACGACCTGGTCGAGCACTGCACCCGCATCTTCCTCGCCATCGGCGCCCCCGGCCGGGACTGAGCCCGGACGCACGAGGGCCGCGGCGGTCCCACGACCACCGCGGCCCCGCGAGCGACGAACGTCAGGACGGCGAGCAGCAGCCCGGCGCGCACACCTCGCCGTTGCGACCGCAGCCGGCGGCGGGCATCAGCGACAGCTTCCGCGGCCGCACCTCGTCCACGTGCTCGGAGATCAGCTCCACGATCATCTTCGCGAACCGCGGATCGTCCCCGGCGGTCCCGGCCCGCACGAAGCCCATGCCGAGCTCGGCGGCCTTCTCCGCGGCCTCGTTGTCCAGATCCCAGATCACTTCGAGGTGGTCGGAGACGAACCCGATCGGGCTCACCACCACCGAGGCGACGCCCTTGGCGTGCAGGTCCTCGACGTGGTCCACCACGTCCGGCTCCAGCCACGGCACCTGCGGCGGGCCGGACCGGGACTGCCACACCACGTCGTAGGCCTCCACCCCGGCCTCCTCGGCGACGAGCCGGGCGCACTCGGCGACCTGCCGGGAGTACCACTCGGGGCGGCCGTCCGGGCCGGGCATCGAATCGGCGCGCACCGGCACCGAGTGCGCGGTGAACACCAGCCGGGCCTGCGGATCACCGAGCTCGGCGTAGGCGCGGCGCACCGCGTCGGCGTTGGCGGCCACGAACAGCGGGTGGTCGAAGAACTGGCGCAGCTTCACCAGGTCCGGGGCCTGCTCCCCCACCGCTTCGCGGGCCCGGGCGATGTCCTCGTGGTACTGCTTGCAACCCGAGTAGCCGCCCCACGCGGAGGTGGCGAACACCAGCGCGCTGCGCACGCCGTCCTCGGCCATCCGCGCCACGGTGTCCTCGATCATCGGGTGCCAGTTGCGATTGCCCCAGTACACCGGCAGGTCGCGGCCCTCGGCGCGCAGCTGCTCCTGCAACCCGGCCATGATCTCGCGGTTGAGCCGGTTGATCGGCGAGACCCCGTCGAAGTGGTGGTAGTGCTCGGCCACCTCGACCAGCCGCTCCGGCGGCACGCCTCTGCCCCGGGTGACGTTCTCCAGGAACGGCCGGACGTCCTCCGGGCCCTCCGGTCCACCGAACGACAAGAACAGCAGCGCATCGAAACTCACCCGACCATGATGGCCCGCCGCCGAACGGGCCGCTCACGGGGGGGTGGGGGGTGCGGGCGGCCCCCGCCCCCCCCCCCCGGCGCCCCCGCCCCCCCCCCCCCCCCCCCCCCCCCCG